>NZ_JBIWGC010000004.1:0-130048 GCF_044763335.1 Streptomyces sp. NPDC096105 | reverse complement strand
GGTGGCGGTCGGGTGACGGGAGGGCGCGAGGCGCGCTCGCGAAGCGGCGTCGGACGAGAGGGATCACGGAAGGCCGTACGGGCCAGGCGTGCCAAGGGATCGCGCCCGCGCTCAGCCCCCGGCGAACACGGCGCGTGCGGCCCGTGCGCCCATGGAGCTCCCGTGACACCCCCACGACGCCTCACGCGCCCCGCCGGCTCCGGGCACGACGAAGGGCCCGCACCCCGGAAGGTGCGGGCCCTGCCGCCGGCAGAAGATGTCGCGTGCGGCTGGTAGCGCGTTCAGGCAGTGACGCGAACCATGTCGGCCTGCGGGCCCTTCTGACCCTGCGAGATCTCGAATTCGACCCGCTGGCCCTCTTCAAGGGTGCGGTAGCCGTCCATCTGGATGGCGCTGTAGTGGACGAAAACATCCGCACCACCGTCGACCGCGATGAAGCCGTACCCCTTCTCCGCGTTGAACCACTTGACGGTGCCCTGAGCCATGCCTAACTCCCCTATTACTGGCCCTTGCACAGATCCACACTTCGCGGACCCGGGTCAGACCTCACCCCCCAACGGTTGGGGGCGTGCGCCGGAACGCGTCGACCGCGGCTGAATGTATCTGTCCAACTGCCGTCTGCAACAGGTCAATCGGACGAGAAATCTGGACGCCATCGGTCCGGAATGTGGCCAGAATTCGCCAGAATTCAGGGCAAGTCGGGCCGGGCAAAGGAGACAAAAGCCGCGAAAGGAGCCCACACTTTGGCTACATCCAGTCGGGTCCGCGGCAGGAATTCAGGCTTCTCGATCATTGGATCGGGAGCGCGTTCCCCAACTCTACCGCGCTCAACCTCATGGAATTGCCCCCTCCGCATCTCTCACGGAGGGGGCAATGCCGTAAACGCTCGGTCACTGTCATTGCCGAAGGTAATGATCAGCCTCCGGCGACCGCCGGGATGATCGAGACGCCGGCGCCGTCCGGGGTGGCCGTCTCCAGCCCCTGCTCGAAGCGCACGTCGTCGTCGTTGACGTAGACGTTGACGAACCGGCGCAGCTTGCCCTGGTCGTCCAGGACGCGGGCGGCGATGCCGGTGTGGTTCTTCTCCAGGTCCTGGATGACCTCGCCGAGGGTGGCGCCCTCGGCGGGGACCTCGGCCTTGCCGCCGGTGTAGGTGCGCAGAATGGTGGGGATGCGGACGGTGACGCTCACGTGGGGAACCTCCGGTCGGATGACGTGCCAGGGGCGCGGGGGACGGCGTGATCGCCCCCGGCCCGCGGATGGAAAGCTGGAGCGGCTCCTAGACGAGCCCGGCCTCACGGAACGACTCCAGGCTGGGACGGATCGTCGCGGTCAGCCCGGTCCCGGCCACCGCGTCCAGCGTCTTCAGGCCGTCCCCGGTGTTCAGCACGACCGTCGTGAGGGACGGATCGAGCACCCCGTCCTCGATCAGCTTCTTCGTCACGCCGACCGTGACGCCGCCCGCGGTCTCCGCGAAGATCCCCTCGGTGCGCGCCAGCAGCTTGATCGCGTCGACGACCTGCTCGTCGGTGACGTCCTCCACCGCGCCGCCGGTGCGCCGGGCGATGTCGAGCACGTAGGGGCCGTCCGCCGGGTTGCCGATGGCCAGCGACTTGGCGATGGTGTCCGGCTTCTGCGGGCGGACCACGTCGTGGCCGGCCTTGAACGCGGTGGACACCGGCGAGCAGCCCGCGGCCTGCGCGCCGAAGATCTTGTACGGCCGGTCCTCGACGAGGCCCAGCCTGATCAGCTCCTGCAGCCCCTTGTCGATCTTCGTGAGCTGCGAGCCGGAGGCGATGGGGACCACGATCTGGTCCGGGAGCCGCCAGCCGAGCTGCTCGCAGATCTCGTACGCGAGGGTCTTGGAGCCCTCCGCGTAGTACGGCCGCAGGTTGACGTTGACGAAGCCCCAGCCCTCGCCGGCCGGGTCGCCGATCAGCTCGGAGCAGAAACGGTTCACGTCGTCGTAGTTGCCCTCGATGCCGACGAGCTTGCCGCCGTAGACGGCGGCCATGACGACCTTGCCCTGCTCCAGGTCGTGCGGGATGAACACGCAGGAGCGGAAGTCGGCCCGGGCGGCGGCGGCGCCGACCGCGCCGGCCAGGTTGCCGGTGGAGGAGCAGGACAGCGTGGTGAAGCCGAACGCGCGCGCGGCCTCCAGGGCCTGGGCGACGACCCGGTCCTTGAAGGAGTGCGTGGGGTTGCCGGAGTCGTCCTTGACGTGGAGACCGCCGGTGACGCCCAGCTCGCGGGCGAGGTTGTCGGCCCGGACGAGCTTGGTCCAGCCCGGGTTCAGGTTGGGCTTGTCCGCCACGTCCGCGGGGACGGGCAGCAGCGGGGCGTAGCGCCAGATGTTCGCGGGGCCCGCCTCGATGCGCTTGCGGAGCTCCTCGGTGGCGTAGCCGGAGAAGTCGTAGGCGATCTCCAGCGGGCCGAAACACTCCTCGCAGGCGAAGACCGGGCCGAGGGGGACGCGGTGGCCGCACTCGCGGCAGGACAGCGCGGCGGCGGGACCCAGGTCGACGGAGTCCGCGGAGTCGGTGGTGCTTGCAACAGTCTGCACAGCCATGGAGGCGAGGCCCTTTCTCCTCATCTTCCTCACGACGCATCTCGCCGTGAGACGGATTTGGCACCTTCCCTAGCCGGGAGCCTCGCCACGTCCGCGTGACAGGAACCGACTGGAGGGTTGCCGGGGCTTCATCGGGCCGTATCCCTCTGCCCCTCTGGATGAGCGGTGTTCAGTTGTGCGCACCGACACCCCCCGGGATGCGGGGTCCGTCAGCGCTGTTCAAGACTGTAACCGAAGGCCCGGACGGCGCAGAGAGCCGTCCGAACCCCGAGATGGATCACCAGCCAGTGAGGAGTCCGCCGTGCTGGAAGAAGAAGTCGAGCGCTGGCTGTCGGAGCGCTCCTGGTCGGTGTCGGACCGTCCCCTGCACCGGATCCTGGCGGCGAAACGGGCGACGGGACAGACGGTGAGCGTGGTGCTGCCCGCGCTCAACGAGGAGGCCACGGTCGGTGACATCGTCTCCGTCATCCGGCACGACCTGGTGCTCCAGGTGCCGCTGGTCGACGAGGTCGTGGTGATCGACTCCGGCTCCACCGACCGCACCTCCGAGGTGGCCGCGGCGGCCGGCGCGACCGTGGTCCACCGGGACGCGATCCTGCCCCGCATACCGGCCGTGCCCGGCAAGGGCGAGGTGCTGTGGCGGTCGCTGCTGGTGGCCCGCGGCGACATCGTGTGCTTCGTCGACGCCGACCTGAGGGACTTCTCCTCCGACTTCGTCACCGGCATCGTCGGCCCGCTGCTCACCGACCCCGGCCTGCACCTCGTCAAGGCCATGTACGACCGCCCCCTGACCCTGGCCGGCGGGAACACCGCCGGCGCGGGGGCCGGGCAGGGCGGCCGGGTCACGGAGCTGATGGCGCGCCCGCTGCTCAACATGCACTGGCCGCAGCTCGCCGGGTTCGTCCAGCCGCTGGGCGGCGAGTACGCGGCCCGCCGCGGCCTGCTCGAACAGCTCCCGTTCCCCGTCGGCTACGGCGTCGAGCTGGGCATGCTGGTCGACGCCCTGCACCTGGTGGGCCTGGACGCGCTGGCCCAGGTGGACGTGGGGGTGCGCAAGCACCGGCACCAGGACGGGCAGGCGCTCGGCCGGATGGCCGCCGCGATCTACCGCACCGCGCAGCTGCGGCTGGCCCGCGCGCATCTGCTGCGGCCGTCGCTGACCCAGTTCGAGCGCAGCGGGGACGTCTTCGAGCCCCGCACGTACGCGGTGGACACCGAGGAGCGGCCGCCGATGCGGGAGATCGCGGAGTACCAGGCGCGGCGGGTGGCCTGACCCCCGCCCGTCACCGGCCGGTGTGACGCACCGGCACGTTTGAGGCCCGGGGGGCCGGGCTAGGTTGTGGCGTATGGCTTCAAGCTTCGGTGCAGCTCAGGTACTGGTCGCCTCCAACCGGGGGCCGGTGTCGTACGCGGTGGCGGACGACGGTTCGCTGCGGAGCAAGCGGGGCGGCGGCGGACTGGTGTCCGGTCTGTCGGCCATCGGCCCCGAGTCGGGCGCGCTGTGGGTGTGCTCGGCGCTCTCCGACGGCGACCGCGAGGCCGTGCGGCGCGGAATCGTCGGGGCGGGGCCGGAGGCTCCTCCGCAGAGGGGCGGTGGCGGGCGACGGGCGGGGGAGGACGGCGTGCGGATGCTGGACATCCCGGCGGACGTGCACGCGGACGCGTACAACGGCATCGCGAACTCGGTGCTGTGGTTCGTGCACCACATGCTGTACCAGACCCCGCTGGAGCCGGTCTTCGACGCGGAGTTCCGCCGCCGGTGGGCCTCCTACGAGAGCTACAACCGCGCGTTCGCCGAGGCGCTGGCCGAGGAGGCGGCCGAGGGCGCGGCGGTCATGGTGCAGGACTACCACCTGACCCTGGTCCCGGGGATGCTCCGCGAGCTGCGCCCCGACCTGCGCATCGGGCACTTCTCGCACACGCCGTGGGCGCCGCCGGAGTACTTCCGGATGCTGCCGGACGACATCGCGGAGCAGGTGCTGCGCGGGATGCTCGGCGCCGACCGGCTCGGCTTCCTCACCCGCCGCTGGGCGGACGCCTTCACCGCGTGCTGCGAGCGCTTCGTCGGCGGGCTGGGCGACACCCGCGTCGGGGTGCACGGCCTGGGCGCCGACGCGGACTTCCTGCGCGCCCGCTCGCACGAGGCGGACGTCGACGAGCGGATGGCCGCGCTGCGCGAGGAGATCGGCGAGGGGCGCCGGACCATCGTCCGGGTCGACCGCACCGAACTGTCCAAGAACATCGTCCGCGGCCTGCTGGCCTACCGGCAGCTGCTGGACGACCGCCCCGAGTGGCGTGAGCGCGTGGTGCACGTCGCCTTCGCCTACCCGTCCCGGCAGGATCTCGCCGTCTACC
Source organism: Streptomyces sp. NPDC096105 (assembly GCF_044763335.1). NCBI lineage: Bacteria > Bacillati > Actinomycetota > Actinomycetes > Kitasatosporales > Streptomycetaceae > Streptomyces > Streptomyces sp. NPDC096105. The sequence goes on along the minus strand of NZ_JBIWGC010000004.1, from coordinate 125,124 downwards.
GCGACTACACGGCCGAGGTGCGGCGGCTCGCCGAGGAGATCAACGCGCAGTACGGCACGCCGGGCTGGCGTCCGGTCGTGCTGCACGTCAAGGACGACTTCGCGCGCTCGCTGGCCGCGTACCGGCTGGCCGACGTGGCCCTGGTCAACCCCATCCGCGACGGCATGAACCTGGTCGCCAAGGAGGTGCCGGTGGTCTCCGACGCGGGCTGCGCGCTGGTGCTGTCCCGGGAGGCCGGCGCCCACGAGGAGCTGGGCGAGGACGCGATCACCGTCAACCCGTACGACGTCGTGCAGACCGCCCAGGCACTGCACGAGGCGCTGTCGATGCGCCCGGAGGACCGCACGGAACGCAGCAAGCGACTGGCCGCGGCGGCCACGGCGCTGCCCCCGGCGCGCTGGTTCCTGGACCAGCTGGAGGCGCTGCGCGGCGCTACCGGCCACCGGCCGGAACGGCCCGCCGGACAGGCGTGACACCGGGCGGGCGTGGATAGGTTGGGGCGTATGGCCAGTCATACGGATTCCACGGACCCCGGCGCCCTGCCGACGCCCGCCACGCAGGCCGGGCGGGACGGACTGGACGCGCTCCTGGCCCGTCCGGGCAAGGCGCTGATCGGGCTCGACTTCGACGGCACGCTCGCGCCGATCGTGCCCGACCCGGAGCAGGCCCGCGCGCACCCGGACGCGGTGCCCGCGCTCGCCGCGCTCGCCCCGAAGGTGGCCGCGGTGGCCGTCGTCACCGGGCGGCCGCCGGGCGTCGCGGTCCGCCACGGCGGTTTCGCGGGCGTGCCCGGGCTGGAGCACCTGGTGGTGCTCGGTCACTACGGCGCCGAGCGCTGGGACGCGGTCACGGGCTCCGTCACCGCGCCCGCCCCGCATCCCGGCGTCGCCGCCGTCCGCGCGGAGCTGCCGGGACTGCTGGACCGGGTGGGCGCGTGGCGGGGCACGTGGATCGAGGAGAAGGGGCGGGCGGTGGCCGTCCACACCCGCAGGGCGTCCGACCCGCAGGCCGCCTTCGAGGCGTTGCGCGAGCCGCTGACCGGCCTCGCGACCCGGCACGGTCTGGTCGTCGAACCGGGCCGCATGGTCCTCGAGCTGCGCCCGCCGGGGATGGACAAGGGGGTCGCGCTGCTGGAGTACGCGCGGGAGATCGGCGCGGAGGCGGTGCTGTACGCCGGGGACGACCTGGGCGACCTGGCCGCCTTCACCGCCGTCGACAAGCTCCGTGCCTCCGGCACGCCGGGGCTGCTGGTGTGCAGCGGCAGCGAGGAGGTCACGGAGCTCCGCGAACGGGCCGACCTGGTGGTCGACGGCCCGGCGGGGGTGGTGGGGCTGCTGCGGGCGCTGGCGGAGCGGCTCGCCTGACGCGGGTTTCGCTCCTCACACGCCGGAGGGGCTGCTTCCAGCCCCTCCGGCGTGTGAGGACGAGGCCCGTCAGGGCCGGCGGGAGGCGTCCGGGGGCACGGCCCCCAGGGACGGTCACCGCTCCGCGCGCCGCGCCTCCCGCACCCGCCGCAGGCGGTTGACGGTGACCGGGTCGTGGGCCAGCGCCCGCGGATCATCGAGCAGCGCGTTCAGCAGCTGGTAGTACCGCACCGGCGCCAGCCCCAGCTCCTCCCGGATCACCCGCTCCTTCGCCCCGGGCGACACCGCCCCCCGGCGCTCCAGCGCGAGCACGTCCCGCTCGAGGCGCCCCAGCCCCTCACCTTCACCCATGCCGGCAGGCTACCCCGCGCTGTCCGCGCGCACGGCCGTCGCCTGGAGCTCGCCCAGCACGCCCGCGGGGCTCCCGTCCGGCTCCACGGCCTCGCCGATCTTCTGCTTGACCGCCGCGCTCACCGCCGCCCACGACGTCTTCCCCACCGGGTACAGCTCCGAGAGCGGCAACTGGTCCAGGAACGGCTTGATTTCCTTGTCCTGCCCCGACGCCGCCATCGCCTGCGACGCGGAGCCGGTGACCGGCAGCAGGCCGTACTCGCGCGAGAAGTCCAGCACGTTCTTCTCGCTGTAGACGAAGTCGAGGAAGTCCCCGATCTGGTCACGGTGCCCGTTCTTCTCGAACGCCGTCATCCAGTCGGTCACGCCGAGCGCGGACGGGCTCTCGCCGTCGGCGCCGGGGATCGGCACCATGCCGTACTTCACGCCCTTCTTCCGCGCCATCTCCATCAGCGAGGGATGCCCGTTGAGCATGCCGACCTCGCCGGCGGCGAACGCCTCGAACGCCTCGGCGCGGTCGAGCTCGCCGGGCGCGACGGGTCCGGTGAGCCCCTTGCCGACCAGTTCGTCCCGCAGCCAGGTGAAGGTCGCGACGTTCTCCGTCGCGTCGATGCGGTAGCTGCCGCCGATGTCGGTGTAGCCGCCGTCGCCGCTCAGCAGCCACTGCATGGTCTCGGCCTGCGCCTCCTCCGGGCCGAGCGGCAGCGCGTACGGGAACTTCACCCCGCGCGCCTTGAGCGCCTCGGCGCACTCGGCCAGCTCGTCCCAGGTCTCCGGCGGGGTGAGCCCGGCCTCGGCGAACAGCGCCTTGTTGTAGAACAGCAGCCGCGTGGACGCCGCGAACGGCATGCCGTACTGCACGCTGCCGACCTCGCCCGCGGTGGAGAGCTGCGAGAGGAAGTCCGCCTGGACGGGGATGGAGAGCAGGTCGCCGACCCGGTGGAGCAGGCCCTGGGAGGCGTAGTCGGCGTACGCGCCGATCTGCGCCATGTCCGGCGGATTCCCGGCGTCTACCATCTCCTTGACCTTGCGGTCGACGTCGTTCCAGGAGTACACGCTGACGTCGATGTCCACGCCGGGGTGGTCGGACTCGTACCGTTCGACCAGGTCGGCCCAGTACTTCTTGGAGCTGTCGGCCGCGCCGTTGCCGTACTCGGCGGCGACCAGGGTGAGGGTCACGTCGGAGGAAGCGCCCCCGGCTCCGCATCCGCTCAGGACCGCTGTCAGTCCCAGTGCGCACACCGCCGCGATCGTCCTTGTCCTGACCCGCCGTCGCACGTGCTCTCCTCCGGTCCGGCGCAGAGCGCCGTCTGTCGTGGTTCCGATAATCGGACTAAGGTCTACACCACGTAACTGGACTAGACCTCTCGCGGGTCCGCGGGCCACACTGTTTCCCGTGAAACATGTCATCGCCCTCGACGTGGGCGGCACCGGGATGAAGGCCGCCCTGGTCGGGGCGGACGGCGAGCTGCTGCACCGGGCCCGCCGCCCCACCGGCCGCGAGCACGGCCCGGACGCGGTCGTCGAGGGCATCCTCGACTTCGCGGCGGAGCTCCGCGCCCACGGCATCCGCGTCCACGGCGAACCGGCCTCCGCCGCCGGCGTCGCCGTCCCCGGCATCGTCGACGAGGCGCGGGGCGTCGCCGCCTACGCGGCCAACCTCGGCTGGCGGGACGTCCCGCTGCGCGCCCTGCTCGCCGAGCGGCTCGGCGGCGTCCCCGTCGCCCTCGGCCACGACGTGCGCACCGGCGGTCTCGCCGAGGGCCGCATCGGCGCCGGACGCGGCGCCGACCGCTTCCTCTTCGTCGCGCTCGGCACCGGCATCGCGGGCGCCATCGGCATCGACGGCACGGTCGAGGCCGGCGCGCACGGCTTCGCGGGCGAGATCGGCCACATCGTCGTACGGCCCGGCGGCGCGGAGTGTCCCTGTGGGCAGCGCGGCTGTCTGGAGCGGTTCGCGTCCGCGTCGGCCGTGAGCCGGGCGTGGGCCGAGGCCTGCGGCGACCCGGCCGCGGACGCGGCGGACTGCGCGAAGGCCGTCGCCGCGGGCGACGGGCGGGCCGTACGGGTGTGGCAGGACGCGGTGGACGCGCTCGCCGACGGCCTGGTCACCGCGCTCACCCTGCTGGACCCGCGCACGCTGATCATCGGTGGCGGGCTCGCCGAGGCGGGGGAAACCTTGTTCACACCGCTGCGGGAGGCCGTCCGGCGGCGGGCCACCTTCCAGAAGCTGCCGTCCCTGGTCCCCGCGGCCCTCGGGGACACCGCGGGATGCCTGGGCGCGGGGCTCCTCGCCTGGGACCTGATCGAGACCACTGACCCCTCGGAGGTAACCACCTGATGGCCCCCACCAAGGTTCTCACCGGTGCCCGGGTGGTCCTGCCCACCGGGACCGTGGACGGCGGCAGCGTGACCGTCGAGGGCACGCGCATCGCCGGCCCGGCCCCGGCGACGACGGCCGGGGCGGTCGAGACGGTCGACCTGCGCGGCCACTGGCTGGTCCCCGGTTTCGTCGACCTCCACAACCACGGCGGCGGCGGGATGTCCTTCGCCGGCGGCACCGCCGAGGACGTCCTGGAGGGCGTCCGCACCCACCTGCGGCACGGCACCACCACCGTGGTCGCCTCCGCCGTCACCGGCGACCTGGACTTCCTCGCCCGGCACGCCGGGATGCTGGCGGAGCTGGCCCAGCAGGGCGACATCGCCGGCATCCACTTCGAGGGGCCGTTCATCTCCCCCTGCCGCAAGGGCGCGCACGACGAGACGCTGCTGCGCGACCCCGACCCGGCCGAGGTCCGCAAGCTGATCGACGCGGCCCACGGCCACGCCCGGATGATGACGCTGGCCACCGAGCTGCCCGGCGGCCTGGACTCCGTACGGCTGCTCGTCGAGCACGGCGTGATCGCCGCCGTCGGCCACACCGACGCCACCTACGAGCAGGCGGTCGCCGCCGTCGACGCGGGCGCGACCGTCGCCACCCACCTGTTCAACGCCATGCCGCCGTTCGGCCACCGCGCCCCCGGTCCGATCACCGCACTGCTGGAGGACGAGCGGGTCACCGTCGAGCTGATCAACGACGGCACGCACCTGCACCCGGCCGCGCTGCAGTTCGCCTTCCACCACGCGGGCCGCGACCGGGTCGCCTTCATCACCGACGCGATGGACGCGGCCGGTTTCGGCGACGGCCGCTACATGCTCGGCACCCTGGAGGTCGAGGTCGCGGACGGCGTGGCCCGGCTGGTGGAGGGCAACTCGATCGCCGGCTCCACGCTCACCCTGGACCGCGCCTTCAAGCGGGCGGTGACGGTGGACGGGCTGCCCGTCGAGGACGTCGTCGCGGCGATCTCCGCCACCCCGGCCCGGCTGCTCGGCCTGGACGACCGCATCGGCTCGCTGGAGCCCGGCAAGGACGCCGACCTGGTCGTGCTGGACGACGCCTTCGAGCTGGTGGCCGTCATGCGCAAGGGGGAATGGGCGGTCGCTCCCCAACTGGTCTGATCCGTCCCCGGGACCGGCCGACGACGGCCGGTCCCGGGGCTGGGCCGACCGCCTTCCTTTTGGCATGATCGTGACTTCGGGGCCACGGAAGGCCAGGCAAGAGGGGGAGGTCGGCCCGGTGATCCTCACGGTCACGCTGAACACCGCTCTCGACATCACCTATCGCGTCCCGTCCCTGCGGACCGGAGCCTCCCACCGGGTCTCCGAGGTGCTGGAGCGTTCGGGCGGCAAGGGCGTCAACGTGGCCCGCGTCCTGGCCGCGCTCGGCCACGAGGTGACCGTCACGGGTTTCTCCGGCGGCCCCACGGGACGCGTCCTGCGCGACCGCCTCACCGAGGTCCCGCGCCTCACGGACGCCCTGGTGCCGGTGTCCGGCGCCACCCGCCGCACGGTGACGCTGGTCGACGACCGCTCCGGCGCCACCACCCGCCTCGACGAGCCCGGCCCGGACATCACCCACGCCGAGTGGTCCGCCTTCCAGGAGGTCTACGCGGACCTGCTGGCGTCCGCCTCCGCGGTGGCCCTGTGCGGCAGCCTGCCGCCGGGCGTCCCGGTGGGCGCGTACGCGGGTCTGGTCCGCACGGCCCGCGCGGCCCGCGTCCCGGTCCTGCTCGACACCGGCGGGGAGGCACTGCGCCGCGGCGTGGCCGGCCGGCCCGACATCATCAAACCGAACGCCGGCGAACTGGCCGAACTGACCGGGTTCCACGAGCCGTTGCGCGCCACCCAGGACGCCCGTCGGCGCGGGGCCCGCGCGGTCGTCGCCTCACTAGGCGCGGAGGGCCTGCTCGCGGTGACCCCGGAGGGCCGCTGGAGCGCGGCCCTGCCGACCCGCCTGCGCGGCAACCCGACCGGCGCGGGCGACTCGGCCGTCGCGGGCCTGCTGTCAGCCCTGGTGGAACACCGCCCCTGGCCGGAACGCCTGATCCGCGCGGTCGCCCTGTCCACGGCAACGGTTGTTTCCCCGGTTGCCGGCGAGTTCGACCGCGGCACTTACCAGGAGCTGCTGGCGAAGGTCGCGGTGACCAAGGAGGTCAGTGCGGCCTGAGATCGACTATGACTGAAATGTGCCCTGCGTCCCGATCTGTGTAGATCATAAGATCACCAGCGACCAAATGATCTACCTCTCGCAGGGGGAACACATGCGAAAGTCGACGGTAATCAGGCAGTTTGCCGCGGTAGGCATGGCGTCTCTGGCGCTTACTGTCACGACCGGTTCCCCAGCCTCGGCAGAAACCGTGCAGGCTGGTGTCTGGCAGAAGGACGGCCATGACTTCAGCATACGGGCCAGCGCCAGCACCTCGGCGTCCAAGATCGCAACTATCAAGGACCCTGACACCAAGGTTCCTTGCGGTGCGTCGAGGTGCACGCGAAATAACAACGGGGGCAAGTACACCTGCTGGTCTGGTGGTCCCACCGGCAACGACTGGCTGAAGGTCCGCTGGGCCGGCAAGACCGGCTGGGTTGCTGCTATGTGCGTCGAAGTCGGACGCATCTGACAGCAGCGATGCGGCGGCCGCCGGTGTGCAGCACGCCGGCGGCCGCCGCATCGCTGCTGCTTACCTCTTGACCTGACCTTCCTTGATCCACAGCTGGTCCAGCAGGACGTTGCACTTGTCGCCGTCGCCGCAGGACAACGAGATGGTGTTGGTGCCCTCGTTCAGCGTCGGCCAGGCGTAGGTCTTGGTCCAGCCCTTGGAGAAGTCGCCGTCCTTGGCGTTGGCGAAGTTGTCCATGTTCAGCTTGCTGCCGAACGGCTTGCCGTTGACGGTGAGAGTCATCGACTGGGGCTCGTCAGCGGTGCTGTAGCGGAAGAAGACGGTGTACGGACCGCTCTTCGGAATGCCATCGACGGTCCAAGTGACCGACGCTCCCGGCTGGTTGAGGTTCGTGACGTAAATGCCGCCGTCGGCCTCGGCACCCTCGACGTCCGAGGCGGTCGTGACACCCGGTGACAGGTGCAGCGCCTTCGCGTCGATCGGCTTCGACTCGAACTGCTCCTCGGCGCTTTCGCTCGCCGACGGGCTCGGCTCGTTGCTGCCCTGGGTGGCGGTCGGGGTGGGCCCCGCCTCGTTGCCGCCCTTGTCGTCGTCGTCACCGCTGATCATGGCGATGCCGATGCCGATCACGACCGCGGCGACCACGGCGATCGCGCCGATGAGCAGCCCCTTGGTGTTCGGGCCGCCGCCGCGGCCGCCCCCGCCGCGCGACGGCTGGGGCGAACGCGCGGCGGGCGCGGCCCCGGGCAGCGTCTCGGGCGCGGCGTAGTGGGCGCTGGGCCGGCCGAAGGCGCCCTGCTGGGGCGGTGCCTGCGGGGCGGGCCCCTGCTGGCCGTACTGGCGGGAACCGACCGGCCGCACCCGGTTGACCGAGTTCGGGTAGCCGTAACCCCCGGACGGCGGCTGGGCTCCGTTGGCCTGCCCGTCGGCGTACAGGTAGCCGAACGGGTCGTCGTCCTCGGGCGTGCTCGCGCCGTTGTTGCCGGGCGTCATCCCCTGTGCTCCTAGCTGCGGATCGGGTACGTACGTGTGCGGAGAAGGCGAGCCTACCCGGTTCCCCTGGCCCGAAAGGGTGACCCGGACCGCATCAACTCGCTGACCTGCGCATCATCCAGCGCGTCGGTGCTGTTTGGGACGAGATCGTTTCTCGACGTACATCCGCTCGTCGGCGGACTTCAGCACTTCGTCGGCCGTCATGCCGCAGTGGGCCCACCCGATGCCGAAGCTGGCCCCGACCCGCACGGCCCGCCCTTCGGCCCGGATGGGCTGGATGATCTCGTTGCGCAGCCGTACGGCGAGGTCCTGGGCGTCGGCCCGGCCGAGGCCGTCGGCGAGGATGACGAATTCGTCACCCCCGAGCCGGGCCACGGTGTCGCCGTCCCGCACGCCGTTGCTGAGCCGGCGGGCGACCTCGATGAGGACCGCGTCGCCCGCGTTGTGCCCGAACCGGTCGTTGATCGACTTGAAGCCGTCGAGGTCGCAGAAGAGCACCGCGAGCCCTTTGGCGCCGTCGTCGGCGTCCCCGGCGGGCGCGACGGTGTGCACATGGTGGTCGTAGCCGTCGTACGCGTCGCTGCCGGGCGGGAAGTCGAAGTCGTGGCCGCGGTCGAAGGCGGGCGGGCCGTAGGCGGCGTCGTGGGAGCCGAAGGACTCGTAGGGCGCCATGGGGTCCACGGCCGTCGGCAGCGCGCTCTGCGGCTGCTGGCTGCACAGCCGGGAGGAGAGCCGGGAGCGCAGTTCGGCGGAGTTCGGCAGTCCGGTGAGCGAGTCGTGGGAGGCGCGGTGGGCGAGCTGGAGCTCGCGGCGCTTGCGCTCCTCGATGTCCTCGACGTGGGTGAGCAGGAAGCGCGGCCCGTCGGCGGCGTCGGCGACCACCGAGTTGCGCAGGGAGACCCACACGTAGGTGCCGTCGCGGCGGCACAGCCGCAGCTCCGCCCGGCCGCCCTCGGCGGAGGTGCGCAGCAGGGTGCCTATGTCCTCGGGGTGGACCAGGTCGGAGAAGGAGTAACGGCGCATCGCGGAGGCGGGCCGGCCGAGCAGCCGGCACAGGGCGTCGTTGGTGCGCAGGATCCGGCCGTGCTGGTCGCCGCCCATCTCGGCGATGGCCATGCCGGAGGGGGCGTACTCGAAGGCCTGCCGGAAGCTCTCCTCGCTGGCCCGCAGCGCCTGCTGCTCGCGCTCCAGGCGGACCAGGGCGCGCTGCATGTTGGAGCGCAGCCGGGCGTTGCTGATCGCGATGGCGGCCTGGAAGGCGTACATCTGCAGGGCCTCGCGGCCCCAGGCGCCGGGCCGGCGGCCGTTGCGCGGGCGGTCGACGGAGAGCACGCCGATCAGTTCGCCGGAGGTGCCGCCGCCCTGCGGTCCGGGCGCGTACATCGGCGCGAAGAGCCGGTCGGAGGGGTGCCACTCGTCCTCGAAGCGGGGGTCGGGCCCGTCGGTGTACCACTGCGGGACGTCGTCGTCGTCGAGGACCCATCCCTCGGTGTGCGGTATGAACACCAGATCGCCCCAGCGCTCGCCCATGGTGAGCCGGCGGTCCCAGGACTCGCGCGAGCCGACCCGGCCGGTGATGAGGGCCTCGGCCGCCGCGTTGCCGGCGAGGGCGGCGACCACGAGGTCGCCGTCGGGGCGTACGAGATTGACGCAGGCCAGCTCGTACCCGAGGGCTCCCACGACGCCGTCGGCGACGGTCTGCAAGGTGTCCGCCAGACTGCGCGCCGTGTTCATGTCGGCCATGGCCTGGTGGAGTTGTCGCAGCGATGCCAGACGGACGTAGGGTTCCGACTCGGTCTCCATCCTCGCCCTCCCCCCGAGACCTCGCAGCACATCAAGGGTCATCATCGGCGTATCGTCGCAGCAGCTTCCCCGCCACTGAATCACAGCGCGCTGCTCACCCGGTACACAGGGTCAACAATTATTGCCCCCTGTGACTCAAGTCACAGCTAAACGTGAACAATTGTGTGGTCTACGCGCGATATCCCGGCCTATTTCCGCGACGCGGATCATGTGGTGATTGTGCATGATTCATGCGCGGATCGGCCGCTGGTCCTAGGTCCCGGTTCGGGCCACGGTCCGATGCGGTGTCCGTGAAGCGGAGATTAGCGTTCCCGGTGTGTCGAACACTCCCGCCGCCCCCGCGCCGATCACCGTTCCGCCCGCCGCCCGGCATGCTGAGGGGGTGAGCAACGACGAGTTCCGTGCCGCCATGTCCCGTCTGGCCGCCGGTGTGGTCCTGGTGACCGCCGTGGAGCCGCCGCTGGACCCGGACGACCCCGGGGCGCCGGCCGGCGAGGACGTCGGCATGACCGCGACCGCGTTCCTGTCGGTCTCCCTGGACCCGCCGCTGGTGCTGGTCAGCCTGCGCACCGGCTCCCGCATGGACGACCTGCTGGAGGAGCAGCAGCTGTGGGCGGTGTCCGTGCTGTCCGAGAGCCAGCGCCACATCGCGGGCCGCTTCTCGATGAAGGGCCGGGTCAGCGACCGCCTGCTGTTCGCGGACATTCCGTACCGGCGCGGCGAGTACACCGGGGCCCCGCTGGTCGGCGGCGCGTCGGCGACCCTGGAGTGCCGCACCGAACAGCGGGTGACGGCCGGCGACCACACCCTCGTGATCGGCCGCGTGATGACGGCCGCCGTGCCGAGCGCGGAGGGCGGCCCGCTCATCCATTTCCGGGGCCGCTACCGCCAGTTGGGCTGAGCGCCCCCGTCATTCCAGCGCCCCGCAGGGGACGCGGGGAACCGCGCGCGAACCCCGCCCACCCGCGGGTGACCACGGGGGCGGAACCCGCCCGCCCCTACCAGTCCCGCGCGGAGCGCCCCCGCTTCGTCTCCCCCCGCCGCTTCTTCTCCCGCAACCGCCGCTCGTTGATCCCCCGCGGCACCCGCGTGGGCCGCCGCGGCTTCGGCGGCGGCGCCGTCGCCTCCGCCAGCAGCGCGGCCAGCCGCACCGCCGCCGCCTCGCGGTTGCGCCACTGCGACCGGTGCTCGGACACCCGTACGGTGATCACCCCGTCGGTCAGCCGTCCCGCGAGCCGCTCCAGCGCCCGCCGCTTCCACACCTCGGGCAGCGCCTCGGTCCGGGCGAGGTCGAACCGCAGCTCGACCTGCGTGTCGCTGGTGTTGACGTGCTGCCCGCCGGGCCCGGACGACCTGGAGAAACGCCACATGAGCTCGGCCTCGGGGAGGGAGACGGAGCCGCGTACGACATGAAGACCGGACATGACACACAGGTTCCCGCGCCCGTGTCGGCCACGTCACCCGAATATCCGTACCCGGGTAAAGAAAGTAAAGGGACCTGGAACCTGACGCACCCCTCCGGGCGTTCAAGGTGGTAGCTGTAGCTTCATAGCCGTACGCAAACGAGGGAAGGGACTCCCAACAATGGCTGTAAGCCTGTCCAAGGGTGGCAACGTCTCGCTCACCAAGGAGGCTCCGGGCCTGACCGCCGTCACCGTGGGCCTCGGCTGGGACGTCCGCACCACCACGGGAACGGACTTCGACCTCGACGCGTCGGCGATCGCGGTCAACACGCAGGGCAGGGTCTACTCGGACGCCCACTTCGTCTTCTTCAACAACAAGCAGACCCCGGACAGCACGATCGTCCACACCGGCGACAACCGCACCGGTGAGGGCGAGGGCGACGACGAGGCGATCAACGTCAACCTGGCGGCCCTCCCGGCCGATGTCGACAAGATCGTCTTCCCGGTCTCGATCTACGACGCCGAGAACCGCAGCCAGAACTTCGGCCAGGTGCGCAACGCGTACATCCGCATCGTCAACCAGGCCGGCGGCGCCGAGATCGCCCGCTACGACCTGTCGGAGGACGCCGCCACCGAGACCGCCATGGTCTTCGGCGAGCTGTACCGCAACGGCGCGGAGTGGAAGTTCCGCGCGGTCGGCCAGGGTTACGCCTCGGGCCTCGTGGGCATCGCCCAGGACTTCGGCGTGAACGTCTGACGGTCGCACCGCGACCGATCCGACGGAGCCCCCGCCCGCGTCCGCCGGGCGGGGGCTCCGCCGCGCCCGCCCGGTCCCGCGCGCACGTCTCACGGGCCGGCGCGCCTAGGACGCGGTCGCCGGCCGTCCGTCCCCGTACAGCCACTCCTCCCAGACCCGGGAGAAGTCCTTCCCCGGCACCGTCCTCTCGACGTACGCGGTGAAGTCGGCGGTGCTCGCGTTGCCGTGCCGGTGCTCCGCCGCCCAGCCGCGCAGCAGCCGGCCGAAGGCCTCGTCGCCGGCCGTCCTGCGGATCATGTGCAGGACCATCGCGCCGCGCCAGTACACGGGCGTGGCGGAGACGTGCGCCGCGTCCGGCGGGTCGGCCGGCGGGAAGGACCACAGCGCCGCGTTGGTGCCCGCGTCCGGGAAGTACGTGCCTGCGTACAGCGCCTCGAAGGTGCGCTGCGCGCTGTCGCCGCCGTGGTCCTCCTCCCACAGCCACTGCGCGTACGTGGCGAAGCCCTCGTTGAGCCACATGTCCCGCCAGGTCCCCGGGGTGACGGAGTCGCCGTACCACTGGTGGGCGATCTCGTGGACCAGCAGGGCCGTGTCGGGGGCGCCGGGGAAGACGGGGCGGTTCTGCGTCTCCAGGGCGTATCCGGCGTCCCCGGGGCGTTCGACGATCGCGCCCGCGGAGGAGAAGGGGTACGGCCCGAACCGCCGTTCCGCCCACTCCACGGCCTCCGGCAGCAGCCCGACCGCCGCGCGGCTCGCGGCCGCCTGCTCCGGGTCGACGGCGGTGAACAGCGGCAGCCCGCCGGCCGTCTCGCCGCGGTGGACGTCGTACCGGCCGATCGCGACCGTCGCCAGGTAGCTCGCCATGGGCTCGGAGGTGCGCCAGCGGTACGTCGTGCGGCCGTCCTTCGTCTCCTCGCCGGCCGGTTCCCCGTTGGAGACCGCCCGCAGTCCTTCGGGGACGGTGACGGCGAGGGTGTAGGTGGCCTTGTCGGAGGGGTGGTGGTTGCCCGGGAACCAGGTCATGGAGCCCACCGGCTGGCCCAGGGCGACCGCCCCGTCGGCGGTGCGCAGCCAGCCCTCCTGGGAGCCGTCGGGGTCGGTGACGGTCTCGGGGCGCCCCGAGTAGCGGACGACGATCCGGAAGCGCGCGTCCCGGTCGAGGGCACGGCGCGGCCGGACCGTCAGCTCCTGGCCCTCGCGGCGGACGCGGGCGCCGGTGCCGTCGACGGTGACGGTGTCCACGTCGAGACCCTGGAAGTCGAGGTTCAGCGCGGTGAGGTCGTCGGTGGCACGGGCGTCGAGCGTGGCGGTGCCGGTGAGGCGGCGGTCACCGGGGTCGTAGGCGAGGACGAGGTCGTAGTGGGTGACGTCGTAGCCGCCGTTGCCCGCCTTCGGGAAGTACGGGTCGCCCGCGCCGGAGCCACCGGCGCCCTCGGTCCCGGAGCCGGGGCCGCACGCGGCGAGCGCCACCGCGAGCAGGGCGGCGGCGACACCGCGGCTCAGGGGGCGGGGGGTGCGCACGCGGGGATCCTATGGCGGCGGGGGCGCCGGACCGTGACACCATCACCCACGTGCTCGACATCGGTTACGCCCTCTCCAACCGCTTCCCCGACCCCCCGCAGACCGACTACCGCCGCGCGGACGTCCACGCCCTGCGGCACGACCTGTTCTGCGGCGACGTCTACCTCGCCGACACCGCGTCGGACCGGGAGATCTCCACAGCCTGGGGATGGGTGCCGGTGCTCGACTTCGCGTGGGCGCTGTGCGACATCGTGGAGCGCGTCGACCGGGATCCGGCGGGCTCGCGCGCCTCGCGGCCACAGCACGCCGAGCTGGACTTCACCGAGTCCACCGACCGGCTGCTGTTCGAACGGCGCTTCGGCTGGGTGGACATCGAGGCGGAGTGGCTGCCCGCGTCCGAGCCGCCGCTGACCTTCTCCCACGCCGAACTGCGCCGGGAGGCCCGCGACTTCCTGCACGACCTGATCGCCGACCTGGTCGACCTGCACGACGACCTCGGCGAGAACCCGGCGATCTGGACCCTCCAGGCCCGCTTCCCCCGCGTGAGCTGACCGCCCCGGTCCCCGGTCACCGCCCCTCCTCACCCCTCCACGGCGATCCCCAGCTCCCCCGCCAGCGACGGCGCCAGGTCCAGCAGCTGGGCCGTGCTGATCACCGCCCCGGACAGCCGGTCCACCCCGCGCGCGATCTCCAGCGAGGCCGCCCGCCGGAGGTCCACGTCCTTCAGCACGGCCCCGGACAGGTCCACGCCCTTCAGCGTGCAGTCGACGAACTCCACGCGCTCCAGACGGGCCCCGCCGAAGTCCGGCTCCACCAGCACGCAGCCCTCGAAGACGACGTCCTTGAGCACGGCCGCGCGCAGGTTCAGGAAGTCGATCTTCCCGCCCCGGACCAGCACCCGCTCCAGCGCCGCCCCGTGCATCTGGGTCCCGCCGAGCCGCGCGTCGGTCAGCTCGACGTCCCGCAGCGTCGCCCCCGCCAGGTCCGTGCCCACACCCCGCACCCCGCCCAGCGCCGTGTCCAGCAGCCGGGCCCGGGGCAGCCGCGTCCCGTCCAGCGCGCACCCCCGCAGCGCGCAGTCCATGAAGCGCGCCCCCGTCCCGTCCTGCCCGGCGAGGTCCGCGCCGTCGAACTCCAGCCCGTCGTGGTCCCCGTCCGGCTCCAGCCCGCCCCCCTCGTACCGTTCCAGCCGGGGCAGCCGCAGCTCCGGCCGCCGCGCCGCCCGCACACCCGCTCCGCCCGCCGCTCCACGCACCATGCGCCCATGCTGCACCCCGCCACTGACATCCCGTCCGGGCCGGGGAAACACCCCGCGGGTCACATCCCGGCGCTCCCGGCATCCGGCCGAGCCCGACCGGGCCCGACCGGGAAGGAAGCCCCGGAGCCCCGTCACGCACCGCATCACCGCGGCCGTCTCCCCCGCCCTCGGCCGGAACGCGCTTGACCTCGAGCGCGCTTGAGGTCGCACCGTGGAGCCGGGGCGGCGCACGACGCCGAAGGCGCCCCGCACCGGCGACCCGACCTGGGAGGATCCACATGCACGCCGTCCGACTGCACGCCCACGGCCCGGCCGAGAACCTCACCTACGAGCGGGTGGAGGACCCGCGCCCGGGCCCCGGCCAGGTCCGCGTCGCCGTCCGGGCGGCCGGGGTGCACCTCCTCGACACGGCCCTGCGCGAGGGCCTGCCCGGACCCGGCCCGGCCCCCGCCGGACTGCCGACGATCCCCGGCCGCGAGATCGCCGGGGTGGTCGACGCGCTCGGTCCGGACACCCCCGCCGACTGGCTCGGCAAGCGGGTCGTCGCCCACCTCGGCTTCGTCCCCGGGGGGTACGCGGAACTGGCGGTGACCGATGCCGGGCGGCTGCACGAGATCCCGGAGCGCCTGGACTTCGCCGAGGCCGTCGCCATGATCGGCACGGGCCGTACGGCGATGGGGATCGTGCGGTTCGCCGAACCGGGGCCCGGCGACGTGGTGGCCGTACCGGCCGCCGCGGGCGGCATCGGCACCCTCCTCGTGCAGTACGCCCGGAACGCGGGCGCGACCGTGATCGGCCTCGCCGGCGGCCCCGGGAAGACGGCCCTGGTGGCGGCGGGCGGCGCCCACCTCGCCGTCGACTACACGGCCCCGGACTGGCCCGCACGGGTCGAGGGCCACCGGGGCAAGGTGACCGTCGTGTACGACGGCGTGGGCGGGGACGTGGCCCGCGCCCTGGTCGGTCTGCTGGCGCCCGGCGGCCGGCACGTGGTGTTCGGCTGGTCGTCGCAGGGCATCCGCAGCGACAACCCCTATCTCGTGGAGGGCGTCTCGGTGAGCGTCCTCGGCCCCGAGATGATGCGCCGGGCCGGCGGCCCCGACCCGATGCGCACGCTCGAACTGCGCGCCCTCGCCGAGGCGGCCGCGGGCAGGCTCACCCCCGCCGTGCGGCGCTTCCCGCTCGCCCGGGCGGCCGACGCCCACCGGGCCCTGGAGAACCGGGCGACCACCGGCAAGGTCGTCCTGGAGCCGTAGGCGCCCCGCACGCGGTCGTACGGAACCCGGGAAACCGGGCCCGCCGAGCCCCGTACGGCACTACCGTACGAGGCGTGATCGACGTCCCCGCGGAACTCGCCGAGTCCCAGGCCAAGTTCAACAAGGAGGCCGGCCGGGCCTTCATCGCCGCCCTGCCGGACCTCGCCGCCGGCTTCCTGGAGCGCTGGGAGCTGCGCCTCGCCGGGGCGCCCATGCACGGCGTCAGCGCCCTGGTCCTGCCCGTCGACCGCGCCGACGGCACACCGGCGGTGCTCAAGCTCCAGATCCGCGACCACGAGAGCGAGGGCGAGCCGGCCGCCCTGCGCCTGTGGAACGGCGACGGGGCGGTCCGCCTGCTCGACCACGACGAGCCGACCGGCACGATGCTGCTGGAGCGCCTGGACTCCTCCCGGATGCTCGCCCACCGGCCGGACGTCCACGAGGGCGTCCTGGTGATCGCGCGGCTCCTGGCCCACCTCCACACCACCCCGGCCCCCGCGGGCATGCGCCGCCTCGGCGACATCGCCGCGTCCATGCTGGAGCGCACGCCCCGCACGCTGGAGCGTGTCGCCGACCCCGAGGCCCGCCGCCTGGTCGCCGACTGCGCCGCCGCCGTGCGCGAGGTCGCGGACGAGCCGGGCGACCGGCTGCTGCACTGGGACCTGCACGACGAGAACGTCCTCGCCGCCGACCGGGCGCCCTGGCTCGCCATCGACCCCAAGCCGCTGGCCGGCGACCCCGGCTTCGACCTGTGGCCCGCCCTGGCCAACAACTTCGACCCCGGCGACGTCCTGTGGCGCTTCGACGCGATGACCGAGGTACTGGGCCTGGACCGTGCGCGGGCGCGCGCGTGGACGTACGGCCGGGTGCTGCAGAACTGCCTCTGGGAGACCGAGGAAGGCCGCCCGCTGGACGACGCGGACCTGGAGATCGCCCGCCGCCTGCGCGGCCGTACGGCGTGAGGCGGCGTCTGCCATGAGGGACCCGGGCCGGAGAAGGCCCGGCCCGGGAACGTCGGTGGAGCCCCCTGTCGGATTCGAACCGACGACCTGCTGTTTACAAGACAGCTGCTCTGACCGTCTGAGCTAAGGAGGCACCGCGCGCGGCGCGCGCGAAGCGCGGTCCACTGTACACAGTGCCGGTTTCGCCGAGCCACGCACTTGTCTCAGGCGCGCGCCACCTCGTACGCGAAGGTGTACGGCACCTTCGTCTCGCCGTGCCGGTAGGTGAAGGCGCCCGTGCCGCGCAGCCCGGTCAGCCCGCCGGTGCCCGAGCCCTCGACCACCTCGAAGGCGCAGTGCACGGTGCCGTCGCCGTCGAAGCGGCCGCGCTCCTCCAACACGAAGGCGCCGGCGCGGCCGTCGAGCCGGCCGGTGACGAGCTCCAGTCCGGCGAAGGAGCCGGTGGCGGCGGTCCCGTAGGCGATCGTGTAGTCGCAGACGGTGGCCTCGGCCTCGATGCCGCCGAAGAAGGCGTTGACGACGGTGGCGTGCGCGAGCCGGGGGAAGGACCCCTCCGGTGAGACGGGGCTCTCCTTCCAGTCGGCGAAGGTGAAGTGGCCGGTGGTCTCGGTGACGGGCATGGCGGGCCCCTTTCAGGGTCGTCGGACGCTGCGCCCCCACCCTCCCGGCCGTACCTGACACCTCCTGTCAGGTACGGCGCCACGCCCCGACAATGGGCGGCATGCGTGCCGACCGGCTCCTCACCCTGCTCCTGCTGCTGCAGAACCGCGGCCGGATGACCGCGCCCGAACTCGCGGCCGAACTGGAGGTGTCGGTGCGCACCGTCTACCGGGACGTCGAGGCGCTCGGCGCCTCCGGGGTGCCGGTGCGCACCGAACGCGGACCGCACGGCGGCTTCCGGCTGGTGGAGGGGTACCGGACGCGGCTCACCGGGCTGACGGACGCGGAGGCCGGTTCGCTGGTCCTGGCGGGACTGCCGGGTCCGGCCGGGGAGTTGGGGCTCGGGGCCGTCCTGGCGAGCGCCCAGCTCAAGGTGGAGGCCGCCCTGCCGGACGGTCTGGCGGAGCAGGCGCGGCGGGTGCGCGAGCGGTTCCACCTGGACGCGCCGGCCTGGTTCCGGGACGCCGACCCGGTGCCGTACCTGGCGGTGGTCGCGCGGGCGGTGTGGGAGCGGCGGGTGCTGCGGACCCGCTACGCGCGCTGGCGTGGCGAGGTGCGGCGGGAGGTGCGGCCGCTGGGGCTCGTGCTGAAGGGCGGCATCTGGTACCTGATCGCCCTCGCGGACGACGCGGTGCGCACCTACCGCGTCTCGCGGTTCCAGGAGGTGGAGGAGACCGGCGAGGAGTTCGCCCGGCCCGCCGGGTTCGACCTGGCCGCGTACTGGACGGAGACCTCGCGGCGGCTGGAGGCGGCGCTGCGGCGGGGCACGGCACGGCTGCGGCTGTCCCCGCGCGGGCGGAAGCTGCTGCCGATGCAGTTCGGGGCGGCGGGCGCGCGGGCGCTGGCGGAGGCGGGAGCGCCGGACGCGGACGGCTGGGTGGAGGTGGAGCTGGCGGTGGAGTCGGAGGCGGTGGCCACCGGCGATCTGCTCCGCCTCGGCGTGGAGGCGGAGGTGCTCGGCCCTCCGGAACTGCGGCGGGCGGTCGCCGAGGCGGCGGCGGTTCTGGCGGAGCGGTACGCGCGGGATCGAGAGTTCTCGCGAAATTCACCGGCCGGAACCTGCTGACAAGCAGGTGAACGCCGGGTACCGTCCTGAGCCAGTTCACTCGTGTGGACCACACACCACAACGGAACACCCGTCGTGGCATCACCTTCCTACTCGGATCGTCCGGCACGTTCCTGCCGGTAGAAGGGGACCATTCACATGGCCACTGTCACGTTCGACAAGGCGACCCGGATCTACCCGGGTTCGACCAAGCCCGCCGTCGACGCCCTGGACATCGAGATCGCGGACGGCGAGTTCCTCGTTCTGGTCGGCCCGTCCGGTTGCGGCAAGTCCACCTCGCTCCGCATGCTCGCGGGCCTCGAGGACGTCAACGGCGGCGCCATCCGCATCGGCGACCGCGACGTCACGCACCTGCCGCCGAAGGACCGGGACATCGCCATGGTGTTCCAGAACTACGCGCTCTACCCGCACATGACGGTGGCCGACAACATGGGCTTCGCGCTCAAGATCGCCGGCGTCAACAAGGCGGAGATCCGCAAGAAGGTCGAGGAGGCCGCGAAGATCCTCGACCTCACCGAGTACCTGGACCGCAAGCCGAAGGCGCTCTCCGGCGGTCAGCGCCAGCGTGTGGCGATGGGCCGCGCCATCGTGCGTGAGCCGCAGGTGTTCCTCATGGACGAGCCGCTGTCCA
This sequence comes from Streptomyces sp. NPDC096105, assembly GCF_044763335.1. Classification (NCBI taxonomy): domain Bacteria; kingdom Bacillati; phylum Actinomycetota; class Actinomycetes; order Kitasatosporales; family Streptomycetaceae; genus Streptomyces; species Streptomyces sp. NPDC096105. The sequence goes on along the minus strand of NZ_JBIWGC010000004.1, from coordinate 106,105 downwards.
ACCTGGACGCCAAGCTCCGTGTGTCCACCCGTACGCAGATCGCGTCGCTGCAGCGCCGCCTGGGCATCACCACCGTCTACGTCACCCACGACCAGGTCGAGGCCCTCACCATGGGCGACCGCGTCGCGGTGCTCAAGGACGGTCTGCTCCAGCAGGTCGACACCCCGCGCAACATGTACGACAAGCCCGCGAACCTGTTCGTCGCCGGCTTCATCGGCTCCCCGGCCATGAACCTGATCGAGGTCCCGGTCACCGACGGCGGTGTGAAGTTCGGCAACTCGGTGGTGCCGGTGCAGCGTGACGCGCTCTCCGCGACCAGCGACAAGACCGTCACCGTGGGCGTCCGCCCCGAGCACTTCGACGTCGCCGGCGCCGACTCCGACCTGGGCGTGGCGGTCACCGTCAACGTCGTGGAGGAGCTGGGCTCCGACGCGTTCGTCTACGGCACCGCGCAGCTCGATGGCGAGGCGAAGGACCTCGTGGTCCGCGTCGGCGGCCGTGACGTCCCGGAGAAGGGCAGCACGCTCCACGTCGTGCCGCGCTCCGGTGAGACCCACGTGTTCTCCACCTCGACGGGTGCGCGCCTGTCCGACTGAACGAGTCGACGCCGAGGGGCCCCGCAGCGTGCTGCGGGGCCCCTCGGCGTTGTCGACAAATACCTCGGCAATCCCGGCAAATTGACCCAGCTCGTCAACACACGGCACGGAAGTCGTCGTTCCCCGTCCCCCGTAACGGTGACGGAATGTTTCACCGCGGCTACCGGACGCTACCCTCACACGCGTGACGCACTCCCTTCACCCTCAGACGCGACGCGGCCGGGGCCCCGCCCGCCGGATCGGCCGTTCCCTCGCCCTCGTCCTGCCCGTCGTCCTGGTGTTCTCCGGGACCCTCGCGGTCGCGCGGGTCAACTGGTCGGGGGCCCCGCAGAGTCCGGTGCTCACCGCCGCGGACACGTCCGCCGCCGGCGCCTCGTCGCGGGCCGCGTCCCGCGCGCCCCAGGACGTGCTGCGCGACCAACTGCTCATCGAACTGCAGAAGAAGGACCCGGGCGCCGCCCTGACCCAGCTTCAGCAGGCGGTCGACGACCGCCCCTCCCTGGCCAGGCACTGCGCCTCCATCGCCCGCTCCCTCGGCAAGGCCGCGGTCCGCGTCTACGGTCCCACCAAGGCCCAGTCCTACGCCCGCCCGGTCTGCGACACGTCCTTCGCGACAGGAGTGGTCGCCGCGAACGACTGACGCACCCGGGCAGGACGCGCGGCCCGGCCCGCCCCCGGGTCACCTGCCGCCCCGTCCCGCGACCCCGCCGGGCCGCCGCCCCACCCCGCACCGGCCGCCGACTCCCACCCCGCGGCCGGCCGCACCCCGCCCGCCCGGCCACGCGGGCGCGGCAGCGGCCCGACACGCGCGGAAGTCGCCCACGTCCGGGCGCCGTCACCGCACTCCCCCGCCGGACTGCTCCACCAGCGTCTTCGACGGCCCGGCCGCAGGCACCGAGCCCGCCGCCGCACCGGCGTGGCGGCGGGGCGGCGGGGCGTCCCACCCCAGCACGCACCGCACGTCCACGAGGGCGGGCTCCAGGGGGGCCCGCAGACAGTGCGGCCTTCCGTCCGCCGAGGCGCGGCGGCTCAACGCCCCGCCGGAGCTCCCCGGTACCTGGCCCGACGGCACCGCCCCGGCACCCGGTACCGCCCATGATCCGCGGCCCCCGGCCGCGTACAGTGCGGGCATGACCGATCCGCGTGCCGTGTCCCGCCCCACGCAAGCCGTTGTCCTGGCCGGCGGCCAGGGTTCCCGGCTCCGTCCGTACACCGACGACCGGCCCAAGCCGATGGTCGAGATCCCCGGCACGGGAACCCCGATCATCGGCCACCAGCTGACCTGGCTCGCCGAGGAGGGCGTCACCGACGTCGTCGTGTCCTGCGGCCACCTCGCCGAAGTGCTGCAGAAGTGGCTCGAGACCGCCGACCTGCCCGTCTCCGTCACCACCGTCGTCGAGACGGAACCCCTCGGCCGCGGTGGCGGACTGAAGTACGCCGCCGCCCGTCTGCCGCACCCGGACCGGGCCTGGTTCGCCACCAACGGCGACATCTGGACCCGCTTCTCGCTGCGCGACATGGCCGACTTCCACACCGAGCGGGACGCCGTCGCCACCGTCGCGCTGGCCCGCCCGCGCCTTCCGTGGGGCGCGGTCCGCACCGACGGGTTCGGCCTGATCACCGACTTCATCGAGGCCCCGCCGTCCACCTTCGAGATCAACGCGGGCGTCTACGTCTTCTCCCCCGAGTTCGCCGGTCTGCTCCCGGAGCGCGGGGACCACGAGCGCACCACGTTCCCCCACCTCGCGCGCGAGCGCCGGCTGGCCGGGTTCACGATCCCGCAGGGCTCCTACTGGCGCGCCATCGACACCGCCAAGGACCTCACCGAGGCCGCCAAGGAGCTTTCCTCGCAGAGCCGTTGAGCCGACGCGGCCACGAAGACGGGGTCCCGTACGCCACCGCGTACGGGACCCCGCTGTCGTACCGGCGGGCGTCCGCTACCCCAGCAGGCCGCCCACCAGGCCGGGCCGGTCCGAGGAGCCGCCGTCGTCACCGCCCGGGGCGTCGCCGCCGCTGCCGCCGGAGTTGTCACCGCCGCCCGAGGTCGGGCCCGCGGTGGTGCTCGGCGCCTCGCCCGCCGGCGTGGACTGCTGCGGCGGGGCCTGCCCGGTGGTGCCTTGGGTCTGGGTGGGCGCCCCGGTGGCGGCGCCCGCGCCCTGGGTGGCGCCGGGGGTGCCGCCGGTCCCGGCGGACGGGCTCGCCGAGCCGGAAGTGGCGTCCCGCGTGGGCGAGTCGGAGGCGGACGGCGTCCGCTTCTCCTCCGTGTCCTTCCGCTCACCGGAGTCCTCCGGCAGCGGCGAACCGGGCAGGTTGTTGCGCGGCGCCTCACCGGGGCCGGGCACGACCACCCGGTCCGCGTCCCGGACGGCACCGCCGAGCAGCGCGCCCACGAGCATGCTGGACCCGCACACCACGAACGTGACGAGCGCCCCGCGGCGCAGCACGTAGCGGCGCAGGTCCCAGATGTCCGCGCGCGGCCCGAGCCGCCGCCAGGCCCGGCCCGCGAGGCTGCCGTCGACGGAGTAGACGGGCGCGCCCGCGATGATCAGCGGCGACCAGGCGGCGAGGTAGATGATGTCGGGCGTCTCGTAGACGGGGACGCTCTTCCAGCTCACGGTGACCAGCAGCGCCGCCGACAGCATCGCCCCGATGCCGGCGGCCAGGCGCTGCCAGCAGCCGAGGACGGTGAGGACGCCGACGACGATCTGGGCGAAGGCGATGGCCAGGCCGGTGCCGACGGGGTGGGCGAGCGCGAACTGCCGCACCGGCTCGGCGACCTCCCACGGGTGCAGGCTGTGCAGCCACTTCACCATGGACCCGCGCGGCCCGCCGTCGAAGTACAGCGGGTCGCACAGCTTGCTCATCCCGGCGTAGACGGAGATCCCGCCGAGGAACACGCGCAGCGGCAGCAGCACGACGCCCAGGTTCATCCGGCGCCCGGGGTAGTACGCGTGCCGCGCCGGGTCGTCACCGTGCCGCCGGCCGTGCCGGCCGCCGCCCTCCGGCCGCTCCCCGGGCTCGAAGCCGGCCTCGTACTCCGGTCCGGCCTCGTCGAGGACCGCGTGGTCGTCCTCGTCGTAGGCGCTGCCGACCGTGCGCATCGGAGGCAGCAGCGGCCCGCCGGGGTGGCTGCGCCGGGCGCCGACGAACGGGCTCTCCAGCGGCTGGGTGTCGTCGTCGTGGCCGCCGTACCCGCCCGGCTGCGGGATGAGCCGGGTGTTCCCGGAGTCGGTGAGCGGCTCGTCGGCGTGGCGCAGCCCTCCGTGCCGTACGGCCTGGAGGAGACGGTGGGCGCCGGTGTCGTCGGGGGCGGACCTGCCGCTCCACACGACGGGACGGCGGCGCGGCGCGGCCGGTCCCGCGCCCACGGTGGTGACGACGGGGATCCGCGCGGTGTCCTCGGCGGCGCTCGGGTGCCGTGCGATCCGCGGCGACCGGACGCGCCACGCCGAGCCGCCCAGCTGCACGCGGAAGCTGGCGTGGTTGACGATGACCTGCGCCGGATCGCTCGGCACCTTCACCATGCTCAGCGCGGGAGCGTCGTCGAGTCCCGACGAGCGGGCCCCCGTGGGTGTGCGGGGTGGTGTTCTGGTGTCCACACTCATCTAACCGAGTGACAAGGCGTTAGGACACTGCCTTGACCGGCCAGATGTGTCCGGACCGCGTCAAGCCGGTCCGGACCGTCCGGAACCCTCCAAGCGGGTGACGAAGTCGCACACCCGTTCAGCTGCGGCGGCGTGCCGCCTCGTACAGCACGATGCCCGCCGCCACACCGGCGTTGAGCGACTCGGCGCCGCCCGGCATCGGGATCCGCACCCGCACGTCACAGGTCTCGCCGACCAGCCGGGACAGCCCCTTGCCCTCGCTGCCGACGACGATGACGACCGGCCCGTCCAGCGCCTCCAGGTCGCCCAGCTCGGCCTCCCCGTCGGCGGCCAGACCGACGACGACGACGCCCGCCTTCTTGTACGCCTCCAGCGCCCGCGTCAGGTTGGTGGCGCGGGCGACCGGCGTCCGCGCGGCCGTGCCCGCGGACGTCTTCCAGGCGCCGGCGGTCATCCCGGCCGCCCGCCGCTCGGGCACGACCACGCCGTGGCCGCCGAAGGCGGAGACGGAGCGGACGACCGCACCGAGGTTGCGCGGGTCGGTGACCCCGTCGAGGGCGACGATCAGCGGGTCCTGCCCCTCGTCGTGCGCGGCGGCGACCAGGTCCTCCGGGTGCGCGTACTCGTACGGCGGGACCTGGAGGACCAGGCCCTGGTGGTTGAGGCCGTTGGTCATGCGGTCCAGCTCGGGGCGGGGCGCCTCCATGAGGTTGATGCCGCCGCGCTCGGCCGCGAGCTGCAGCGCCTCACGCACCCGCTCGTCGTTGTCGATGAACTGCTGGACGTACAGCGTGGAGGCGGGGACGCCCTCGCGCAGCGCCTCGACCACCGGGTTGCGGCCGACGACCAGCTCGGAGGCGGAGCGGCCGCCGCGCCGCTGCGTGGTGCGGCCCTGGGCGCGGCGTGTCTTCGCCTGGGCGGCACGCTGCTTGGCGTGCCCCTTGCGCATCTCGGCGGGCGGGGTCGGGCCCTTGCCTTCCAGGCCCCGGCGCCGCTGGCCGCCGCTGCCGACCTGCGCGCCCTTCTTGCCGGACATGCGGCGGTTGTTCGCGGCCATGAGGTATCCGTCTCCGTGAAGTCGTGGGGGTGCGCCCACGTCGGTGGGTGCGCCCGTGTTCGTAGGTGTGCCTGTGCAGTGTGCCGCCCGGCGGCCCGGACGGCACACTCGATCTTGCGCGCGGCCGGAGCCGGGAGGCCCCGGGCCGGGTCCGCGGCCGGTCGGCGGCCGGGTCCGCGGCGGGTCCTCAGCGGGGGCCGAGGCTCCAGCGCGGGCCCTGCGGGCCGTCCTCGATGACCAGCCCGGACTGGTTGAGCTGGTCGCGGATGGCGTCCGCGGTGGGCCAGTCCTTGCGGGCCCGGGCGGCCTCGCGCTGGTCGAGGACCATGCGGACCAGGGTGTCGACGACGCCGTGCAGGTCGTCCCCGCGGTCGCCGTCACCGGCCCAGTGCGGGTCCAGCGGGTCGAGGCCGAGCACGCCGAGCATGGCGCGGACCTCGGCGAGGCGGGCGACCGCCTCCTCCTTGTCGTCGGCGGCCAGCGCGCTGTTGCCCTGCCGGACGGCGGTGTGCACGACGGCGAGCGCCTGCGGGACGCCGAGGTCGTCGTCCATCGCCTCGGCGAACGCGGGCGGCACCTCGGCGGCGGGCTCGACGACATCGCCGGCCTTCTCCACCACGCGCTGCACGAAGCCCTCGATCCGCGCGAACGCGGACTCGGCCTCACGCAGCGCCTCCTCGCTGTACTCGATCATCGACCGGTAGTGCGGGGTGCCCAGGTAGTAGCGGAGCACGATGGGCCGCCAGCGCTTGACCATCTCACTGACCAGCACCGAGTTGCCGAGCGACTTCGACATCTTCTCGCCGCTCATGGTGACCCAGGCGTTGTGCACCCAGTACCGGGCGAACTCGTCGCCGAAGGCCTTGGCCTGCGCGATCTCGTTCTCGTGGTGCGGGAAGACCAGGTCGAGGCCGCCGCCGTGGATGTCGAAGGCGGTGCCGAGGTACTTGTGCGCCATCGCCGAGCACTCCAGGTGCCAGCCCGGGCGCCCGCGGCCCCACGGCGTCTCCCAGCTCGGCTCGCCCGGCTTGGCCGCCTTCCACATCGCGAAGTCGCGCGGGTCCCGCTTGCCGGTCTCGCCCTCGCCCGACGGCTGGAGCAGGTTGTCCAGCTCCTGGTTGGACAGCCGCAGGTAGTCCGGGAACGAGGTGACGGCGAAGTACACGTTGCCGTCGGCCTCGTAGGCGTGCCCGCGCTCGATCAGGCCGCGCATCATCTCGACCATCTCGGTGATGTGGCCGGTGGCGCGCGGCTCGTAGGTCGGGGGCAGGCAGCCCAGCGCGCGGTAGCCGTCGCTGAAGGCGCGCTCGTTGTCGTAGCCGATGGCCCACCAGGGGCGGCCCTGCTCGGCGGACTTGGCGATGATCTTGTCGTCGATGTCCGTGACGTTCCGTACGAACGTCACGTCCAGGCCGCGGTACTCGAACCAGCGGCGCATGATGTCGAAGTTCAGCCCCGAGCGGATGTGCCCGATGTGGGGTGCCGCCTGCACGGTGGCACCGCACAGGTAGATCGAGACACAACCCGGCCGGAGCGGGGTGAAGTCACGGATCTGCCGGGCGCTGGTGTCGTACAGGCGAATAGTCACGGGTCCCAGGGTAGTGGGCGCGAGGGTGTGCGGTGCGCCTCCGGCGGTTTCGACGGCGCATGTCACGTGCGGGCCGGCGGGGGCTCGGCGCGCGGTTCCCCGCGCCCCTCAGGGGCGGACGCTCACCCCTCTCGTACGACCAGCGCCGTCGCCACTGCCATCAGGCCCTCGTCCCGGCCCGGGAAGCCCAGGCCGTCGGTCGTGGCGCCGGAGACCGAGACCGGGGCGCCCGCCGCCTCGGAGAGGATCTTCTGGGCCTCCTCCCGGCGCTTGCCGATCTTCGGGCGGGGGCCGACGACCTGGACGGCGATGTTGCCGATGCGGAAGCCCGCCTCCCGGACGATGCGCGCGGCCTCGGTGAGCAGGGTGACGCCGGAGGCGCCGGACCACTCCGGGCGGCCGGTCCCGAAGTGCCGGCCGAGGTCGCCGAGGCCGGCGGCGGAGAACAGGGCGTTGCAGGCGGCGTGCGCGACGACGTCCGCGTCGGAGTGCCCGGCGAGCCCGGGGCCCTCCCCCTCCCACTTGAGTCCGGCGCACCACAGGTCGCGGCCGTCCTCGAAGGCGTGGATGTCGGTGCCGATGCCGACCTGCGGCAGCGGGTACGCCTCAGAAGCCATCGTTGAGCCTCCTGCGCGCCAGGACCGCCTCGGCGAGGACCAGATCGAGGGGGCGGGTGACCTTGAAGGCCTCCTCGTGCCCGGGGACGGTGACCACGGTCAGGCCCAGCCGCTCGACCATGCTCGCGTCGTCGGTGACGTCGTCGGTCACGGTCTCGTGGGCACGGACCAGGGTGGCCCGGTCGAAGCCCTGCGGGGTCTGCACCGCCCGCAGCACGGACCGGTCGGGGGTGGCGACCACGGGCTCCGGCCCGCCGGGGGCGGCGGCCGGCTCGACCTGCTTGACGGTGTCGGCGAGCGGCAGTGCCGGCACCACGGCGGGGGCGCCGTCGCGTACGGCCTCGACGACCGCGTCGACGGTGTCCACCGGGACCAGCGGGCGGGCCGCGTCGTGCACCAGGACGATGTCGTAGCCCGGGGGCAGCGCGTCCAGGCCGAGCTTCACGGATTCCTGGCGGCTCTCGCCGCCGGGGACGACGAGGACGTCGGTGCTCCCCCGGCTGCCGCTGGGGGGACCCCCGTGCAGCGCGTGGGTGTCGAGCAGCGACCTGACCTCGCCGGCGCCGTCGGGCGGCGCGACGACGACGACCAGGGAGACGGCGCGGGAATCGGCCATGGCGCGCACCGCGTGGACGAGCATGGGCGTGCCGCCGAGCGCGCGGAGCGCCTTGGGGGCGCCGGGGCCGAGCCGCACACCCCGGCCCGCGGCCGGGATGACGGCCGCCGTCCGGACCGTCGGACGGCCGGGAGCGGGGGTCGGCGGGGGCGGGAGCGGATCGTCAGACATCGGTTCCTGTCAGGTTTGTGGGCTCGGCCCACGTGGGTATGGCCTGGGCGTGCCTCCGCTCCTGGAGCGGGGGAAGTGCCGGGCGTTCCGCCTCGACCAGCCCCTTCCGTGACTCTGGTCGAGCCGATCGCCCGGGCCCGGCGCGCCAGGGGCGGGGACGTGAGTGAGGACACATTCTGTGTCTCGGCGTATCGGCGTTTCTGCGTGTCGGCGCACGCGCAGCCTACGCAGGGTGTCCGGGTGCGAACATGCCGCAGCGCCCGGCGACGTCCTGGACGTCATCGGGCACCGCGGCATTTCGATGCGCTGAGCGCTCTGAGTGCTGCTCCGACGGCCGGCGTGGCGGCACGCGACGGGCGGAGCCACGACTCGGGGAACTCAGGAGGCGAGAACCTCGTCGAGCAGGGCCTCGGCCTTGTCCTCGTTGGTGTTCTCGGCGAGGGCGAGCTCGCTGACCAGGATCTGACGTGCCTTCGCGAGCATGCGCTTCTCACCGGCGGAGAGCCCGCGCTCCCGCTCCCGGCGCCACAGGTCACGCACGACTTCCGCGACCTTGATGACATCGCCCGAGGCGAGCTTCTCGAGATTTGCCTTGTACCGGCGGGACCAGTTCGTGGGCTCCTCGGCGTACGGCGCGCGCAGCACCTCGAAGACCCGGTCCAGCCCGTCCTGACCGACCACATCACGCACGCCGACGAACTCCGCATTGTCCGCTGGCACACGTACCGTCAGGTCACCCTGGGCGACCTTCAGCACCAAGTAGGTCTTGTCCACGCCTTTGATCTGGCGAGTTTCGATTGCCTCGATCAGCGCGGCCCCATGATGGGGATAGACCACGGTGTCGCCAACCTTGAACGTCATGTGACAGGTACCCCTTCCGTGGCTATCCAGGGTAACACGGATACGGCGTCTTCTGAATGGCGTTTTCGCAGGTCAGGGCCATTCTCGGGGCTTGACAACAGCAACAGGAACGTGCTTCGGGCGCCCGGCGGAAGCGGGTATTCGCAGGTCGGAGCGGTTCTCCGGGACGGGCGAAACGCGCACGTCACACCCTCCCGAAGCCTCCCACGAGGAGCCGAAGAGCCCCATATGTCCGGTTCCAGAAGTGCGACTTCCGCTACTCCGTTCGGTGAACCGAACCGCTTCCGGCCGAATCCGGAATTGATCACACGGTGTGAGGATCACCGGCCGGTGATCAATTACCGGGATCCCCTCATTCCTTCACCGAAATGCGCGCCCGCGCGAATGAAGGGGCGGTGCGGACAGGAGTGGCGGATGTTTACCAGGGAGTCACGTGTGGTCTCCCGTGGCTGCCGTGACCGGTGAGGTGAGAGGGCGCGCGAGGGGCCGGGCGTCCGGGAGGACCGGCGGGCCGGTCACCGGGTGATCGGGTGACATCCCCGGCACGGGCACGCCCCACGGGCCCGGCCCGGGTAGGCGTGGGGAGGGCCGGGTGCAGCCGTCTGCGGGCGGCTCGGTAATCTGAGGCCGCTGACAGACACTTAGGGCGGCTTTACCCGGTCGCCACCGCACGCTCGAGTCAAGGAGTTGCCGCCGCCGTGAGCAGCAGCCTTCGACGCGGCGCCCTCGCCGCCGCCGCCCTCGCTTTCTCGATCACCACGCTCTCCGCGTGCGGGGCCGGCAACAACGCCCAGTCCCTGCAGATCCAGCCGGACAACGCGTCCACGACGGTCGGCGACATCCAGGTGGAGAACGCCGTCGTCATCACCCAGCCCGACCTGGAGTCGACCGGCCCCGCCTCCATCGCCGCCACCCTCTTCAACTCGGGCGACAAGGACCAGACCCTGGAGTCGATCACCGTCCCCGGCACCGGCAAGACCGCCGAGCTCAGCCCCGCCGAGGGCGGCGACCTCGTCGTCCCGGCCGGCGGCAGCCTGATCCTCGGCGGCGAGGGCAACGCCTCCGCCATCCTGCCCAGCAGCCGCGAGGCCGTCCAGGACGGCAACGCCCAGAAGATCACCTTCACCCTCAGCGAGACCGGCGAGGTGAGCCTGCGGGCCCGCGTCCACCCGGCCGAGAACTTCTTCGAGAGCTGGGGCCCGAGCGGGGCCCCGGCCGCGGGCGCCTCCCCGTCGCCGTCGGCGGACGCCTCCGGCACGCCGGCCGACGAGGCCACGGGCGAGGGCGCGTCGGGCGAGGAGACCTCCGGCAGCGCGTCCGAGTCGGGCGCCCCCTCGGGCACCCCGTCCGACGCGGCCTCCGCGAGCCTGGACGCGGCCGACCACTGACCGGCCGTACACGCACCGCACGCCGAAGGGCGGGACCCCGGTGGGGTCCCGCCCTTCACGTCGATGAGGCCGCGGCCTACGGCTCGAACTTGTAGCCGAGCCCGCGCACGGTCACGAGGTAGCGGGGCGCCCCCGGGTCCGGCTCGATCTTGGCGCGCAGGCGCTTGACGTGGACGTCGAGGGTCTTGGTGTCGCCCACGTAGTCCGCGCCCCACACCCGGTCGATGAGCTGCATCCGGGTCAGCACCCGGCCGGCGTTGCGCAGCAGCATCTCCAGCAGGTCGAACTCCTTCAGCGGCAGGTCGACCTTGGTGCCGCCGACGGTCACCACGTGCCGGTCGACGTCCATCCGCACCGGGCCGGCCTCCAGGGCCGCCGGGACGGTCTCCTCGGGCTCGCCGCGCCGGCGCAGCACCGCGCGGATCCGGGCCACCAGCTCACGCGAGGAGAACGGCTTGGTGACGTAGTCGTCGGCGCCTATCTCCAGGCCGACCACCTTGTCGATCTCGCTGTCCTTGGCGGTCACCATGATCACGGGGACGTTGGAGCGGCCGCGCAGCTGACGGCACACCTCGGTGCCCGGCAGCCCGGGCAGCATCAGGTCGAGGAGGACGAGGTCGGCGCCGTTGCGCTCGAACTCGTCGAGTCCGTCGGGCCCGGTGGTCGCCACGGCGACCTCGAAGCCCTCTTTGCGGAGCATGTACGACAGGGCGTCGGAGAAGGACTCCTCGTCCTCGACGACGAGCACTCGGGTCACGGAAGGACCTCCGGGGAGGGAAGCGTTTCGTACGCGGATGGATCGGACGCGTGGGGGGTGGGGTGGGGCGTCCCTCCGGCCTCGCTGTCGAGGCCTTCGGGGTCGTCCCGCTCGGAGGGCCGGCGGCCGCCGCGGGCCGCTCGGGCCTCGGGCAGCCGCAGGGTGAAGGTGGAGCCCTGGCCCTCGGCGCTCCACACCGTGACCTCCCCGCCGTGCGAGGCGGCCACGTGCTTCACGATCGCGAGGCCCAGCCCCGTGCCGCCGGTGGCACGGGAGCGGGCGGGGTCGACGCGGTAGAAGCGCTCGAAGATGCGCTCCTTGTCCTTGTCGGAGATGCCGATGCCCTGGTCGGTCACGGCGATCTCGATCAGGTCCCCGCCGGGCTGCGCGACCGAACGGACCGCGATGCCCACGCGGGTGCGGGCGGGTGAGTAGTTGACCGCGTTCTCGACGAGGTTGCCGAGTGCGGCGGCGAGCTGTCCCCGGTTGCCCCAGACCCGCAGGTCGGCGGCGCCCGCGGCGGCCATGGTGATGTCCTTGGTGCCCGCCGCGTGCCGGCAGCGGTCGACGGCCTCGGCGACCAGTTCCTCGACCGGGACCGGCTCGGCGTCCTCCAGCGGGTCGTCGTTCTGCACCCGGGACAGGTCGATCAGCTCCTGCACCAGGCTGGTCAGCCGGGTCGCCTCGATCTGCATGCGCCCGGCGAACCGCTGCACGGCCTCGGGGTCGTCGGAGGCGTCCATCACGGCCTCGGACAGCAGGGACAGCGCGCCGACGGGGGTCTTCAGCTCATGGCTGACGTTGGCGACGAAGTCGCGCCGTACGGCCTCGATGCGGCGGGCCTCGGTGAGGTCCTCCACCAGCAGCAGCACCAGCCGGGAGCCGAGCGGCGCCACCCGCGCGGACACGGCGAGGGCATCGCCGCGTCCGGTCCCCCGGCGGGGCAGGTCCAGCTCCACCTGGCGTATCTCCCCGTCCCGCCGGGTGTCGCGGGCCATCTTCAGCATCGGCTCCACGGCGAGCTTGCCGCCGCGGACCAGGCCGAGGGCGTACGCGGCCGAGCTGGCCTTCACCACGCCGTCGTTCTCGTCGAGGACCACGGCGGACGAGCGCAGCACGGACAGCACCGTGTCGACGCCGGGCGGGAGCACCGGATCGGTGTGCAGCGAGGTGCGCGTGGGGCGCCGCTGTTCACGTTCGCTGACGCGGAACGCCAGCATGGCGATGACACCGGTGAGCAGTCCGGCGATCGCTGCCAGTGCGGCGACCGCCGCGTTCACGTCCATGCGTCCAGGTTAGGCATGGGGCGAGCACTGCCCACAGCGGTCGGCGGGCGACCTCGGACACTCGTCGCCCAGAGTTCACCTACAGGCCAAGGCCGGTTCACGCGAGGTGACGGAACCGGACGCGTGGCGGGCGGAACGTGGGAGCGTGAGGGGGACCCGGACCCCGGACCCCGGACGCCGGAGCCCGGGCAGCCCGGACCGGGACAGCCCGGACAGAGACGCACGAGAGGAATTGCGATGCGGGACGCGTACCACGAGGAACTGGATTCGATCGGCGACGGTCTGGTGGAGATGGCCCGGCTGGTCGGATCGGCGATCGGACGCGCCACGACCGCCATCCTCGACGCCGATCTGAAGCTCGCGGAGAGCGTGATCGAGGCCGACCAGAAGGTCGACGAGCTGCAGCACGACCTGGAGGCGCGGGCCATCGCCCTGCTGGCCCGGCAGCAGCCGGTGGCGACCGACCTGCGGATCGTCGTCACCTCGCTGCGGATGTCCGCGGACCTGGAGCGGTCCGGCGACCTGGCCCAGCACGTGGCGAAGCTGGCCCGGCTGCGGTACCCGGAGCGGGGGGTGCCGCGGGACCTGCACGCCACCATCCTGGAGATGGGCCAGCTCGCCCAGCGCCTGATGGCGAAGGCGGCCGAGGTGATCATCACCAAGGACGTCGACCTGGCGCTCCAGCTGGAGCAGGACGACGACGCGATGGACCTGCTGCACCGCACCCTCTTCCAGCACCTGATGGACGACCGCTGGAAGCACGGCATCGAGACGGCGGTCGACGTCACCCTGCTGGGCCGCTACTACGAGCGGTTCGCGGACCACGCGGTGTCGGTCGCCAAGCGGGTGGTGTACCTGGTCACCGGCGAGCACGCGGACGAGATCCAGGCGGAGCTGCAGCCGGGGATAGCACCGGCGCAGGGGGCGGAGGGGAGCTGAGGTCCGCGCGGTCCTCGCGGGCGTGCGGGCGGCGGACGGAGGCGCGGGTGAGCTTCCGCCGCCCCCGATGCGCCGTTGATGCGCCCGGCCGGCCGGGCGTGCAATGGGGAGCAGGTGTGCGCAGGCCCCAGCCCGAGGAGGGACCCATGGCCGAATCCCCCGGCACGACGCCCGACCCCACGCAGGAGCGCGAGACCGAGCAGCCCGCCGAGGTCAGGCGCCTCACCCTGATCGCCGCCTGCGGCTGCGGTTCGGGCTGCGGCTGCGGGTGCCAGTCGGGCAGCCCGTGCCAGTGCGGCTGACGTGACGGACGTACGGAGGCCCCGGCGCCGGTGACGCGGCGGCCGGGGCCTCCGGCGTGAGGGGGGCGGGAGGGGCCAGGGGGCGGTCAGGAGCCGGTCAGGAGGCGCTGCTCCCGGGGACGCGGGTGGTGGTGTCTTCGAGCTGTGACACCGGCTCGGGGGGCTGCTTCAGCAGTCCGGTGGACTGCTTCACTTGCTCGGGGGACTGCTTCACCGGCTCGATGGGCGGCTTCGCCGATCCGGTGGGCTGCTTCACCGGCTCGGTGTCGGTTTCCTCCGGCACCCGCCGCATCAGCAGCCCGTATCCGAGACCGGCCACCGTGCCGATGACGGCGCACGTCCCCCACAGCCAGGCGGCGCCCCACCGGTCGATGACGAAGCCGGACATCAGCGGGGCGACCAGGGCGGCGACCGCCCAGGACGAGGTGTACATGCCCTGGTAGCGCCCGCGCCCGTGCACCGGGGAGAGGCGTACGACGAGACCGGTCTGGGTGGGCGCGTTGACGATCTCGGCGAGCGTCCACACGCAGACGGTGAGGGCGAAGACCCCGACCGACCCGGCGAAGGCGGTGAGCCCGAAGCCGTACCCGGCCAGCAGCGAGGAGACGACGAGCAGCCGGCGCGGGTCGCGGTGCTCGATCAGCCGCGTGACGGGCAGCTGGAGGACGACGATCAGGACGCCGTTGACGGCGATGGCCATGCCGAAGTCCGCGGGCGTGAAGCCGGCCTCGCCCATGGCGACCGGGAGTCCCAGGTAGCCCTGCTGGAAGACGAGGGCGATGAGGAAGGACAGCCCGACGACGCTCATGAACCGGCCGTCGCGCAGCACGGTACCGAGGGAGACGGGCTCCTCCGCCGTCTCCCCCGGACCGGCGGCCTGCCGCTCCGGGCGGGACTCGGGCAGCTTGACGAAGACGAGCACGGCGCAGACGAGCGTCATCCCGGCCTCGATCAGGAAGCCGGCGAGGTAGCTGACCTCGGCGATGAACCCGGCGCCCACGGAGGAGATCGCGAAGCCGAGGTTGATGGCCCAGTAGTTGAGCGAGAAGGCCCGGATGCGGTCCTCCGGCCGCACGATGTCCGCCATCATCGCCTGCACGGCGGGCCGGGAGGCGCTGGACGCCATGCCGACGAGGAAGGCGACGGCCGCGATGGCGACGGGGTCGTGGACGAAGCCGAGCAGGGCGACGGACAGCGCCGTCGCGGTCTGGGCGACGAGGAGGGTGGGCCGCCGCCCGAGCCGGTCGGTCATGACACCGGCGCCGAGGGACGAGATCACCCCGCCGAGCCCGTGGAGCGCGACGACGAGACCGGCGTAGGAGGCGGAGTAGCCGCGGTCGAGGGTGAGGTAGAGCGCCATGAAGGTGGCGACGAAGGCGCCGAGCCGGTTGACCAGGGTGCTGGCCCACAGCCACCAGAAGGCGCGGGGAAGCCCCGAGACGGACTCGCGCAGGGCACGTCTGACTCCGGTGACTGACATGAGTGGCCCCCAAGGCGCCCGGGCCCGGCCCGGGACGACGTGTACGTGGCTGACGCCGACGTGTAAGTGTCTGTTGCGGCGAGCACACATTACGAAGGCGGGGCCCTCGGCGGCCACTCGATTAACAGATCCCGTCAACCGTCCGCCAGACGGGCAGGGCGCGCGGCCCGCGCGGGGCGTCGATTACGCTCGGGCACATGGCCGACGCACCGTACAAGCTGATCCTCCTCCGCCACGGCGAGAGCGAGTGGAACGAGAAGAACCTGTTCACCGGCTGGGTGGACGTCAACCTCACCCCGAAGGGCGAGAAGGAGGCGACGCGCGGCGGCGAGCTGCTCAAGGAAGCCGGCCTGCTGCCCGACGTGCTCCACACCTCCCTCCAGAAGCGCGCGATCCGCACGGCCCAGCTCGCGCTGGAGTCCGCCGACCGCCTGTGGATCCCGGTCAGCCGCAGCTGGCGCCTGAACGAGCGTCACTACGGCGCCCTCCAGGGCAAGGACAAGGCGCAGACGCTCGCGGAGTTCGGCGAGGAGCAGTTCATGCTGTGGCGCCGCTCCTACGACACCCCGCCGCCGCCGCTCGACCGTGACGCCGAGTACTCCCAGTTCTCGGACCCGCGCTACGCGACCCTCCCCCCGGAGCTGCGTCCGCAGACGGAGTGCCTCAAGGACGTCGTCGTCCGGATGCTGCCGTACTGGTTCGACTCGATCGTCCCGGACCTCCTCACCGGCCGCACGGTCCTGATCGCCGCCCACGGCAACAGCCTCCGCGCGCTGGTCAAGCACCTGGACGGCATCTCGGACGCCGACATCGCGGGCCTCA
Organism: Streptomyces sp. NPDC096105; assembly: GCF_044763335.1. Lineage (NCBI taxonomy): Bacteria > Bacillati > Actinomycetota > Actinomycetes > Kitasatosporales > Streptomycetaceae > Streptomyces > Streptomyces sp. NPDC096105. The sequence continues at coordinate 90,020 of NZ_JBIWGC010000004.1, read as the reverse complement.
ACATCCCGACGGGCATCCCGCTGTACTACGAACTCGACGCCGACTTCAAGCCGGTCACCCCGGGCGGCAAGTACCTCGACCCGGAGGCCGCGGCGGCGGCGATCGAGGCTGTGAAGAACCAGGGCAAGAAGAAGTAAGCGCCCACGAGTAAGCCCCCTGCCTGCGGTTTCTCCGCCGGGAGGGGGCTTTTCGCTACCTCTGGGCTGTCAGGTGCGGGACGGCTCCGGCCGGGCCGTGTCGAAGACGGCGGCGACCGCCTTGCCGGTGCGCTCCTGGCTGGACGGCGTCAGGTGCGCGTACACGCGGAGCGTCAGGCCCGGGTCCGAGTGGCCCAGGTACTCGGCGAGGGCCTTGATGTTCTCCCCCGCGTCCAGGAGCACCGAGGCGTAGAAGTGGTGCAGCGCGTGCATGCCGTTCTCACGGGACTCGGCGTACGGCCGGCCCCGCTCAGGCACGGGGATGACGCCCGCCGCAGCCAGCGCAGGCTTCCACGCCTCCTCGTTGAGAGACGTCCGCCGGACGTGCCCGCCGCGCGGCCCGGTGAAGACGATGGGGTGGCCGGGCAGGCGACGGGGGACTGAGGGCGGTGCGGTCAGACCTGGACGCCGAAGTCCTGAGCGATGCCGCGCAGACCGGAGGCGTACCCCTGACCGACCGCACGGAACTTCCACTCTCCGCCGTGCCGGTACAGCTCTCCGAAGACCATCGCCGTCTCCGACGAAGCGTCCTCGGACAGGTCGTAGCGCGCAATCTCCTGGCCACCCGCCTGGTTCACCACACGGATGAACGCGTTGCGCACCTGCCCGAAGCTCTGGCCACGCACCTCCGCCTCGTGGATGGAGACCGGGAACACGATCTTCGCGACCTCGGCCGGCACGGCGGTCAGGTCCACCTTGATCGACTCGTCGTCGCCCTCGCCTTCGCCGGTGAGGTTGTCGCCGGTGTGCTCCACCGAACCGTCCGGACTCCTCAGGTTGTTGTAGAAGACGAAGTGCTGGTCGGAGATGACCCTCCCGGACGCATCGCAGAGCAGAGCGGAGGCGTCCAGGTCGTAGTCCGCACCGGTGGTGGTGCGCACGTCCCAGCCCAGACCGACCACGACGGCGCTCAGGCCCGGCGCCTCCTTGCTCAGCGACACGTTGCCGCCCTTGACCAGGGTGATTCCCACGACTCGTCCTTTCGATGGTGGGCCTTCTGTACGGTCACTGTGTGACAACGCGGACCCTACCTCCATAGTTCCCACGCTTGCGCAACACATAAAGTATTGACGTGGCAGGCTCCGCACCGGGCGGGCCGGCCCGGTGACGGCGAGGAGTGTCAGATGTTCTCCGATGTGGGCCCGCTGGAGCTCCTCACACTGATGACCCTCGCCGTCCTGCTCTTCGGCCCGGACAAGCTGCCGGAGATCATCCAGAACGTGGCCGGATTCCTGCGCAAGGTGCGGGAGCTCTCCGAGAGCGCCGAGCAGGAGATCCGCTCCGAACTGGGGCCGGAGTTGAAGGATCTCGAGTTCGAGGACCTGCACCCGAAGACGTTCCTGCGCACGCACGCCCTCGACGGCGACAGCCTCGGTCTCGACGAGATCCGCAACGCCCTCGACCTGGGAGCGGAACTGACACAGGTCGCCGACGCCGTACGCGGAGCGGCCGACGGCGCCCCGCAGGACGCGGCCGCACCGGGGCGCGTGTCCCTGACGAAGGACACGGCGGCCGGAGCGCCTGCGCGCCCGGCCTTCGACCCCGATGCCACCTAGATGACCGAAGCGACCGCGACCTGCCTCAGGGTTTACCTTGATTGCGCAACCGATAAACTGTTTGTCGTGGAGACTTCCGATGTGACGGAATGGGAAACCGCGGTGCTCGACGGAGGGCCCGCGGACGGGCTGCGACTGAGGGTCTCCGACCGGCCGCGCGTGATCCAGGTGACGTACCCCTGCCAAGTGGAGGCCGCACCGCGCGGCGTGCACGCCGAGGGGGTGTACGTCTACCGCCGCGACCACGGAGTGGGCAGCCAGCCGTTGCGGTACGGCTTCGACGTCGCCAGCCCTTGACGGGCGCGACCGCGGAACTCAGTGGCCCGGGCGACTCTCGGCGTCCGGGCCGGCCGCGGCGGTCCCGCCGGGAGCGGCCCGGACGACGCGCGCCACGGGCTCGGGAGCGGTCGCACGCTCGGCCGGGGCCGCGGAGTGCTGTGCGGCGCTGTCCTCCTTCATGGCCCTGACCTCGCTCTTGAGGATGCGCATCGACGTGCCCAGCCCGCGGGCGGCCTCGGGCAGCTTCTTCGAGCCGAACAGCACGATGATCACGATCGCCACGATCAGCAGATGCCAGGGTTCCAGTGCGTTGCGGAGCATCCCGCCCACCCCTTCTCTCGTCGGCCAGCAGTGCCCACCGGACGGCGCACACCTTCTGGATTGATTGCTATATTGCGCAACTGTATAACCATGGGGTGGGGTCAGTCAGTCGTCCCCTCCGTATGAGTCGGACGGACGAGGGCACGCGGATGACCACCACCAGCGACCGGGCCATACCCTCCCGCCACCGGCACCGGCACCGGCACCGGGCCGAGCCGCCCCGCCGTGGCGGCACACGTGGCAGGCGCGCGGCGCAGCGCCGCAAACGCAGCCCGCTGCGGACAGTGATGCTCGTCGCGCTGGCGGTGGCGGTGCTCGGCACGGCCGGCCTGGGCCGGGTCTACCTGAAGCTGAACGGCACCATCGACACCTTCGACGGCGACGGCCTGTCCAGGAACCGCCCCGGGACCGGCTCGTCCAAGGGAAAGAACATCCTGGTCATCGGCTCGGACGCGCGCACCGACGGCAACGATGCGCTGGGCGGCGGGAGCAAGAACGACATCGGCCGCTCCGACACGGCGTTCCTGCTGCACGTCTACGCCGACCACAAGCACGCGATCGCGGTGTCCATCCCGCGCGACACCCTGGTCACCATCCCGCCGTGCAAACTGCCCGACGGCAGCTGGACCGAACCCCGGACCAACACCGCGTTCAACTCGGCCTTCTCGGTCGGGCAGACCGAGAAGGGCAACCCGGCCTGCACCCAGAACACGGTGGAGGCGCTCACCGGGCTGCGCGTCGACCACACGATCGTCGTGGACTTCAAGGGCTTCGCGGAGCTGACGGACGTGGTCGGCGGGGTGGAGGTGTGTGTCCCGCAGGACATCCACCAGGGGGACCTCAACCCCAACCGCCCCACCAAGGGCAGGCTGATCTTCAAGAAAGGCGAGCAGGCCGTCTCCGGTCAGAAGGCGCTGGACTACGTCCGTATCCGGCACGGCATCGGCGACGGCTCCGACATAGGGCGGATCAAACGCCAGCAGGCCTTCGTCTCCAGCCTCCTCAAGAAGATCAAGAGCGACGGCCTCACCCCGACCAAACTGCTGCCGCTCGCCACCGCCGCCACCGAGTCCATGACCGTCGACCCGGGGCTGGGTACGGCGAACAAGCTGATCTCCTTCGCCATGTCGCTGAAGGACATCGACCTGCACAACACCAAATTTGTGACCGTTCCCTGGCGCTACGAGGGTTCGCGCATCGCGATCGTCGAGCCGGACGCCTCCGACCTGTGGGCCTCGCTCAAGGCCGACCGCACCCTCGACGGCAAGGACGCCAGCGGGAGAAAGGGCACCCCCGCAGCGTCCGCGTCCGCCTCGCCGAGCCCCGGCGAGAGCATCTCCGGGGACGGTATCGACGTCACCGTGTACAACGGCACCACCATCAGCGGCCTGGCCTCGAAGGCCGCCGCCACGCTCACCGACCACGGCTTCACCGTCACCGGCACCGCCAACGCGCGCAGCCGGCAGCATCCCACCACGGTCATCCAGTACGGCACGGGCTTGCGGAGCCAGGCCGCGACGGTCGCCAGGCTCTTCCCGGGTTCCGAACTCGAGGCCATCGGCGGATCGAGGATCAACGTGGTCGTGGGCGCCGCCTCCGCCACAACCGGCTCCTCCGCGTCGGCGGCACCGACCGCCGCCCCCGGCTCGGTGGCGGACGATGCCCGATCAGCCGACGACGACCTGTGCTCCAACCTGTCGTACGGATCCGGTGGCTGACGGGAGACCCGGCGGCGCGCTCTCCTCCCCCGCGATGCCGGTGGCCGCTTCGCCCCCTTCGCCCCGTGCGAGCCGGCGCCTCACCATGTCGTCCCCCGCTCCGCACGCCGTCGCTCGTAGCGCGCCCTGCCCGCCAGGAGGACGGCGATGTAGAGCACGAGAACGGCCGTGAGCAGCAGGTAGTACACGGCCGGAAGCGCGGTCAGACCGAGCCACGGCCCGAGGGGGGAAGGCGGCAGCAGCAGGCCGATGGCGGCCAGCGCCGCCGCGGCCCAGGTGAGTGGGCCCGGCCTGTGGCCTTCGACCCGGTGGCGGCCGGCACGCAGCAGCAGCATCACCAGGGCCTGGGTGAGCAGGTTCTCGGTGAACCAGCCGGAGTGGAACACCGCCTCGTCGTCCCCGGTCCCCGGACCGTGCAGGGCGAACGCGAGGATGCCGAAGGTGGCGAGGTCGGCGGTGGCGTTGATGACGCCGAAGGCGGTGATGAAGCGCAGCAGGTCGCGCGGGCGCAGGGCGGTCGGCCGCCGCAGCACCGAGGGGTGCGGGCGGTCGTAGGCGAAGGCGAGCTGGGCCGCGTCGAAGCACAGGTTCTGTACCAGGACCTGTGCCGGGAGCATCGGCAGGAACGGCAGGAGCAGACCGGCCGACAGCATCGCGATGACATTGCCGAGGTTCGAGGACAGCGTGATGTGCAGGTAGGTGGCGATGTTGCCGCTGGCGTGCCGGCCTGCGCGGATGGCGTGGGCGATCGCGGTGAGGTCCTTCTCGGCGAGCACCACGTCGGCGCCCTCGCGGGCCACGTCGGCGGCGCCGCGCGGAGCGATGCCGACGTCGGCGGCGCGCAGCGCGGGCAGGTCGTTGACGCCGTCGCCGAGGAAGCCCACGGTGTGCCCGGCCGTCTGCAGCGCCCGGATGATCCGGGCCTTGTGCTCGGGGGTGCAGCGGGCGAACACGGTCGTACGGCGGGCCAGGTCGGCGAGGTCGGCGTCGGTGAGGCCGTCGATGCGGTCGGCGGTGAGCACACCGTCCTCGGCGACGGGGATGCCGAGGTCGCGGCAGGCACGGGCGGCGGTGCCCGGGTGGTCACCGGTGAGGATCTTGACAGTGACGCCCCGCTCGTTGAAAACGTTCAGCGCGTCGACGGCGGTGGGCGCGAGCGCGTCCCGCAGGGTGACCAGGCCGCGGAAGGTGAGGCCGCGTTCGTCGGCCGGGGTGTAGTCACGGGCGCGTGCCGGGCGTTCGGCGGTGGCGACCGCCAGGACGCGCAGTCCGCCGTCGGCCTGGTCGGCGGCGAGGACGCGGAGCCGTTCGCGGTCGTCCTCCGGCAAGGTGCAGCGTTGCAGGACGGCCTCGACGTCCCCTTTGACCACCAGGGTGTGCGTGCCGAGACGCCCGGGCGTGCGGACGACAGCGGTGGCGAGGCGGCGGCGGGGATCGAAGGGGATGGCCGCTGTCCCGTCGTACGCCATGAGCGTGTCCTCGTCGGCCGCGTCCAGGATCGCCTCGTCGAGGGCGTCGGGTGCCGGCAGGTCGGCGAGTTGCAGGTTCCACCAGGCGTTCACGGCGGCCCAGTGCAGGACCCCGGAGTCGTCCTGGCCGCCCGGACCGAGAGCGCGGTCGACGACCGGCCGGTCCTGGGTGAGCGTGCCGGTCTTGTCCAGGCACAGGACGTCGATGGCTCCGACGTCGTGCAGCGCCGGCAGCCGCTTGACGATCACCCTGTGCGTACGGGCCAGGAGCGAGGCCCCACGGGCCAGACAGGTGGTGACGATGACCGGCAGCATCTCCGGCGTCAGCCCTACCGCCACCGCGACCGCGAACGGCAGCGTCTCCAGGCCGCGCCCGCGCAGCGCCGCGTTGGCCATGAGGACCAGCGGCGGAGTGAGCAGCATGAACCGGATCAGGATCCAGGAGATGCCGTGCACGGAACGGTCGAAGGCGCTCGCCTCCGCCCGGCCGGAGACTCGGCCGTGGGCGGCGGCGAACCGGGTGTGCGCGCCGGTCGCGGTGACGACCGCGGTGGCGCTGCCGGAAGCGACGCTGCTGCCCTGGAAACACAGCTGCGGCTGGTCGAACACGCCGCCCCCGGCTCTGCGGGGGGTGTCGTCCGCGCACTTCGCGACGGGGGCCGACTCCCCCGTCAGCGCGGCCTGGTGCACGGTCAGGCCGCTCGCACGCAGCAGACGTACGTCCGCCGGAACCAGGTCGCCCGGCCCGAGCCGGACCACGTCACCGGGAACCAGCTCGGCCACGGGAACCTCGCGGACCGTCGGCGTCGCGGCCGTGCCCTCGTCGTCCACCCGACGCAGCACGGTGGCGGTGGTGGCGACCAGCTCGCGCAGTCCGGCCATGGACCGGTCGGCCCGGTGCTCGCCGGATGCGCGCAGCACGCAGCTCACCACGACCAGGAGGAGGATCACCGAAGCGGTCCCCCAGGCGAAGACGGCGGCCGACACCACCCCGAGGCACAGCAGGACCGCGGTGAAGGGGTCCCGCAGGCTGCGGACGAACAGCCGCGGCCACGAGGCCGCGCGCTGGGCCGGAACCGTGTTCGCGCCCGCCCTGGCCAGACGCTCCTCGGCCTGCGCTTCCGTCAGACCGCGCGGACCACTGTCGAGCCGACGCAGCACTTCCAGCACGGACGGCACCGCGAGTCCCGGACGATGCCCCACAGCGGCGGCACTTTGGCCGCTGCCCGGCGTCGGTACGGCCACGGGCCCGGACATCCCGGCGTGCCGTCCCGAAGCCGTGGCGGTCTCATCCACCGGTCCCACGCAGCCGGCGTACCGGTGCGGAGGCTTGATACGAGCGCGCGGTCAGCTGCCCGACCATCACGCGCACCACCGTCACGATGTCGGGGTCGTCGACGTAATAGACCTGTCGTCTGCCCTCACGGCGCGAGCGCACGAGCCCGGCGAGCTTCAGCTTCGCCAGATGCTGGCTGACCGCGGGCAGCGCACCGCCCACCCGGTCGGCGAGGTGCGTGACATCGCTCTCGCCCTGGGACAGCGCCCACATCAGGTGCAGCCGGGCCGAAGAGGCGAGCAGCCCGAACGCCGCGGCCGCCTCCGCCAGAACATCGGCGGACGGATCCTCGAAGCCACCGGCGTTCTCCAGCACAGTCTTCTCCGTCCCGCCCACATCACAACCGCCGCACACGCGTCCGTCCAGTGTAGGCGCGCGACCTCGGCGTATCTGCGCTGCCAGGAATCCGGCCGTCCTGCCGACGGCCGGCCACGAGGGGATCGGCCGGATGCCGGTCCTCGCGTTGGTTGTCGACGGCCGCTCCCGGCTCGTCGTCATCGAACGCCTCGTCCATCGGCGCACCGCCGACCAGGCCGGCCGCGCCTGCACCGACGAGCGCGCCGGTGCCGAAGCGGCGCCCGCCTCCCTGTTGCTGATGGTGGTCCGCGGACGACTGCCCGCACGCCTGGATCGGCCGGGGCACGCCTCACTGCGGGGACCACTTCCGGTTCCCGGATCGCGCAGTGTCATGAGCAGGTGACGAAACCTCGACGCATCAGGGGCAGCTGCCGACGGCCCACGCCCATGCCTCCAGAACTTTCCCCAGATTTGCGCAATCAGGCAACCTACAGCATCGGCACCAGGCGGGCTCCGCCAGGCCCGACTGGACCGGAGGACACCAACGTGGGCATCATCGGCTGGATCATTCCCGGCCTGCTCGCCGGAGCCATCACCAAGATCCTGCTGCCTGGCCGCGACCCGGGCGGCCTGATCGGCACGACACTCATCGGCATCGTCGGCGCGTTCGTCGGCGGCCGGCTCTCCGCCCGCTTCCTCGACCGTCCGGTGGAGAAACACTTCTTCGACCTTTGCACCTGGGGCGTGGCGATCGACGGCTCGCTGGTCCTGCTCATCGGCTACCGCCTGCTGTTCGGCAACTCGCGCGACTGACCGAGTACCGGCCCCTCGGCCACAGGCCAGCCGCTCTCCTAAAGCAGGTGTCGCAAGTTCGAATCCTGCCGAACGCGCCGCGTCCGTAGCGCCAGCGTTCCCCGGTCCGCCGGTTGATCCCGACGATCCGGCACGCTTCCGTGTTGCTCACGCCCTGCTGCATGAGCCGGAAGTATGCCTCCCGCTCACGAGTGAGCTTCCTGGGTCCCTGCGGCTGCCGGTCCTCACGGATCTCGAAGTCCATGCCACCCCTTGAGCTGGGGTGTTGCAACGACTCCTAGAACCCAAGGTCACGGCCCGGGGCCTTTGACATCCACTTCTGACATCAACGAGGGCGGTCACGCCCGACCGGGGTGCCTCTTCCTGAGCAGCCGGTCCATGTGGCTCATGGCCTCCCGCTGCGTGTCCTGCACGACGTGCGTGTACACGTCCATCGTGATGCTGATCTGGCTGTGCCCCAGAATCTCCATGGTGGCCCGCGGGGCGACGCCGGCCGCCGTCAGCAGCGTGGCGCAGCCGTGCCGCGCGTCGCGCAGCCGGACCACCCTCAGCCCTGCACCGGCCACGATGCGCATGAAGGACCGGTAGACGTTCCGCGGCTGATCGGCCGGCCGTTGTTGCACGTGACGAAGACATAACCGGTCTCCAACCAGGCGTCGCACGTGCGCGCGAACGCCTCGCACTGCCGCAGCCGGTGCCAGCGCAGCGGCACGATACACAACGCAGGCATCGGCACCACGTGGCTATGGCGGCTCCACCAGCGACGCCACGTTTCGCGTAAACAGTTCCTCGCGCACGGTCGCCGTGAGTGCCGTGCGCAGCACCCGGTGCATCTCTTTCGCGGTCGCGCCCGTGTGGGCGTTCTGCACTCGGGTGATGAAGCGGCGCAGGTCCGCCACTCTCAGCCGTACCTCGACTTTGCAGGCGGAGGCGAGTACGCCAAAGCCTCAGCCCATCGGGAACCAGCGCGTCGGCGCCGACGTCTGTGGACCATGAACTCTGAGGCGAAAGAGGATGGATCATGCAGGTTCAGGTCAGTGTTGAAGGCGTGAATGACATTGAGAAGGAAGCCGAGTTGAGGTCGCTGCACAGTTGGCTTCAATCGGACCGGCACACGAGGCGCCTCACGGCCCCGCAGCTAGGGGCGGTAGACCCACCCGTACCAGGAGCGCAGGGGTCGGTGATCGACGTCCTCTCACTTGTGCTCGGTTCAGCTTTCAACGCCGCTTCATTGGCTCTGAGCCTCATCAGCTGGCGCGCCACGCGGCCGCAACAACCCATCCTGACGGTTCGTCGGCCCGACGGAACAACCGTCGAGATCAATACCGGCTCGCCAGAGGAGGCACGCGCCCTCCTCGAACGGCTCGGGCTCGAATAGGCGCGGCCGAGCCGTGGACCACCTCCCCTGCCCGGATCGTTCACAGGTCGTCCTCATCGGTGCCAGCAGATACTTCCACTTAGACGACCTGCCCGCCGTACAAGCCAACGTGCCCGCACTGCGAGCGCTGCTGTGCGGGCCCGACGCACCGTTCAGCACGGAGAGCTGCGTCGCTCTGGTCGACCCGGCCACTACCGTCGAGGTATCGAAGGCGGTGCAGAAGGCCGCGCGCGAGGCGACCGACACGCTGCTCATCTACTACGCGGGACACGGTCTACTCGACGACAAGGGTGACCTGCACCTGGCCGTCCCGCAAAGCGACAATGCTTCCGTCTACGACACGGCCGTCCCCTACGACTGGATCAGGCGCCCCATCGAGTCGACCGGGGCGGCCCGCCGCATCGTCATCCTGGACTGCTGCTACGGCGCACGAGCGTTCGGCGTCCAGTCCGAGTCGGTCATCGACCTCGCGGAGGTGGACGGCACTTATGTCATGGCCGCGGCGAGAGAAACGGCCGTGGCTCTCTCCCCGCCCGGGGAGACCTTCACGGCCTTCACCGCCGAACTCATCGAGACCTTGAGCAAGGGTGTGCCAGGTGCGGGCGAGCTGCTCGACCTCAACGTCATCTTCCGCAATGTACGGGGACGCCTGAAGGCCCGGAGCCGACCCACGCCGCTGGACCTGGACCGCAACGGCCTGGGCGCCACCCCCTTTATCCGCAACAGCGCCTATGTGCCTACCGAGCCTCCGACCGATGCCCAACACGACATGCTGCATGTCTTGGAGTCGACGCCACGCACTGCGACAATCGCCCAGCTAGTGGCGTCGGTGAGCCTCCTGAGCGAGAAACGCGCGGCCACCGCTGGCGACCTCGTCCGTATAGCTCTCCAGGTACGAGCGGTCGCTGAGCTCGCCCCGTTTCTGGCTGCTCTCTTCGAGGCCGGCCTTCGTGCTCCAGTCGAGGCCGCGCTGCCGACCCTGTTCCTGACCCGGCCCGTGGAGGAAACCGCGCATCTAGTGGACCTGCTGCACGCGATATCCGCGGACGAGTGTGTCGTCAGCCTGTTGCAGCTTTCCGTGCGGTTGCAGCCAACACAGCAGGCTGTCCAGTTCGCCGAGGCTCTGTGCCGGGCGGACCTCGCTGAACACGCGCGGGTGCTCCTCACAGGTTTCGCACTGACAAGGGACGTGGCAGAGACTGTCCAGCTGATGCAGGAGCTGGCCCATGGCGAGCTGACCGAGCTGCTCATCGAGGTCACGCGATCCGTCTCCGAGCGCCGCGCAGCCTCCGACGTCACGGCGTTGTTCCTGCCGCTGTACGTGGACAACATGCGGGACACTGCGGCCCTCCTTTCCCAGATCGTCGCGGAGAGTCGCAGCGCCATCGACGCCGCCGAGATGATCTCCGTCCTCGTGCGGGAAGGGTACGAACACGAAGCACGGCAGATATTCGCGGTCGCTATGAGCCAACGCGGCCCCGAATACCTGGCAGAGCTGGTCGCGGCCTTGCAGTCGAACCAGCTGGCTGACGCCGCTGCCACTGCCCGGTTCCTGGCAGTACAGCGCTGGTCCATAGAGGAGGTCTCTCAGTTCATCGCGCATCTGCTGGCGGTCGGCCAGCACCAGCACGCGCTGGAGGCAGCCGTGGAAACAGCGCGGGAGCGGACGGTCGAGGAGTTCGCCTCCATCACCTCGCACCTCACCGAACTGATCGCCGACCAGACAATGGGAGAGCTGCTGGATGAGGCGGCCCGAGCGTGTTCGTCCAGTCAGGCCGCCTATCTGGTGACCAAGCTAGACGCCGCGGGGCAGGACGGACCGGCGGACCGTATCTTCTGGCTAAGTCTCCACCGCCCCGTAGGCCACGCCGCCGGAATGCTCCGCCACCTGGACCACGCGGGATCACGGTTCCTCAGCGACGCCGAGCTATCCGATCTTTTGCAGACCCGCCCGCCCAGTGACCTTGCCCGGCTCGCCGTGGCGTTGGAGCGCTCCCTTCCACACAAGTCGGAACTGCTGCTCAGCATTACCGGACGCCCCGTCCACCAGGTAGTCACAATGGTGGACAGCCTGGAGAAGGCAGAAGCCAACACCCTGTCCAACAGGGTGCTCAGGGCGGTCGTCACCGAGTGGAGCATGACAACGCAGGCACAGCTCATCATCGGGCTGGAGGAGCGTTCACAGATCGGTTGCGCCCGGTACCTGGAGCAAAGGGCTTCCCACCATAAGGACTTCGCCGCCGTTCTGCGCACCGCACGGAAGCAGACCAAGCCCGCAGAGCCCTGGTGGCCGTGGTGGCCACGGCAGCGCTTCACCTACCAGCCCTCAACGCACACGCACGTGATGTATGTCGTCAAACGCGATGAAACCGTCTCTGACATTGCGAAACGCTATGGCGTGCGTCAGGCGGGCATCCTCGACGAGAACGACCTCCGGGCCCCGTACACCATCCGTGAGGGGCAGGCTCTGAGCATCCCCCTCCAATCCGACCGCAGGCACTTCATGGTCCCGCCGTTCCCGCGGCGCCTTGCGCCCGGCCGCGTCCATGCGGACGTCGAAGAGTTGCAGAGACTCTTGAAGCGAGCCGGATACCTCGACCAGCTTGTTGTCGAGAGCAATCACTACGGCCCCAAGACCTGCCAGGCGGTAGCCAGACTAAACCGGGAGCACCTCCTGGGCCGGCCCCCCACCCCCAACGACGATCCACGCATTACGCACAAGGGCTGGGATATCGTGCACCGCCTCGCCAGAGGTGGATGAAAGAAGGAGCCTCCCGTCCTCCCCTGGCTCGGCACTTCGGCTGAGCCTCGGCCTGATGACGATTCCGTCAATCCCGTCGCGGCCTCGGCGATCCCCACGCCAAGACCCGGTCGGCCCCCCCTCCCTGCACCGATTGCACAGGCGGCCGAGGGCCTGTGGATGGCGGGTGCCGCGAGGAACGGATTCAGCACACATGAGGCCGGGAAGCCCTGTGAACACTTGAGAACCAGGGAGAGGAATATTCCCAGGCCAGACGCTGCGTAGTCGACGTTTTCGCAGGTCACAGACCCGCCCGGAGAAAACTCCTCAAGCGGGTGTCGCAGGTTCGAATCTGCCGGGGGCACGGGCTCGAAGGGGTCTCACCCACCAGCTCTGGCGGGTGAGACCCCTTCGGCTACACCGTGCTGGTCTGGTCCTCACCTGTCCCAGGGAACATCAGTCTTGCACCGAAGCTGATCGCTCCCAGGGTTCCCAATGCAGGACCGTGACGTATCCACCGTATGCCGCCTTCCCAGTCCCCGGGGGGACCGAATACCACCCATGACGCAACGGCGATGCCGACCGCCATGGTCACGATGCCGGCTGTACGACTTAACCCAGGGCGCATGCCCTCATGGTCCACGATGTTCATCAGGCCCCTCAAGGACAGCCGTACCGGTAGCGTGGCTGAGGACACCGGGAGCGCAGCGAAACATACGCGCGCCTGATCGGTCGGCGCACCCGCCGTCGTGACTGACTGTCGCCGGCTGAGGTTCGTGCCACAACCGTGCCAGATGCAGGGGTCAATCACGGTCAACACCGGTACCCCGCGGTCGAGTACCCGTCCGCTGCCTCGACCGGCGAAGTCGCAGCTCAGGCGTCAGATCACCCAGCCGCTCTCCTAATGCGGTGCTCCGAGAGCGCCGACGCCTCCATCAGTTACGGCCGCTACGCTCGGACTCGTGAGCGATGCTGCCCGAGTGCTAGCTCACCACCGAGTCCACGTCGTACCTGTTGTGCCGGCTCTGGCCAATCCACCCTGAGCCAGTGGATGGCGGACAACGCGCGAGTCTGCTGGATCGAGCGGAGCGAACCTTGGGACCTGGAGTCGCAGCTCATCTGTCAGCTCGACCTGCCACTGAACCTCGACCAGAACCGTCACAGCGCGTTCCACACCCGCCTGAAGGAGCTACGGGCCCAAGCACGCCAGCGAGCGCGGGAGCTGCCGATCAGCTCGTAGTCCTGGCCGACGGGTCGTTGTCCGGGCCGTCCCTGGACCGTCCGAGGCTGCTCGGCAGCGACCAATGACGACCGACGACGGCCACCAGGCGCACGGACCCGCCGCCCCTGACCAGCAAGAACCCAGCTCGCCAAGATCCCCGGCAAGACCCAGGGACAAGAAGTGAGCGAACGCGAGCAAGCCCCCTGCCTGCGGTTATCCGCGAGCAGGGGGCTTGTTGCCGCCTTCGGGGCGTCTCTGGGCCGTCAGGGTACGGATCCGGTGCCCGGTTGCCGCTGTGCGAGTACTGCGACGGCCCTGGCGGGACGGAGTGGGGCAGCCCCCGACGCGCCTCCTGGGCGGGTTCTGCCGGTGAGGGCAAGTTCTAGCTGTGCAACCAGCTGTCGTAAGGCGCGGCGTCCACGAGGTGGTACAGCCCGAAAGCGGCAGCCCCCAGGGCGAAGAGACACAGCCCGGAGCGCAGGAACACCGGGCCCACGACGGTGACCGAGTCGGCCTGACTCGTGAGGGTGCGCCAGTCCCGCATCCGTCGGATGTCCCCCGCACTGAGCCACCAGAAACCGGCACCGAACACGAGGAAGATCGCACCGAAGAAGCCCAGAACACTGACGCCGGCCAGGAATTCCCGTCGGGCACTGTGGCCACTGGTGCTCAAAGTCGCCATCACGAGCGGCACCACACCCAACAGGCCGAAGGCAACCCCCCGCCGCGCGACGCCGCCCGGCCGCAGTCGCGGCAGCATCACGCCGTCTTGGTCCACAGCCATGGCCAGCACCCTGGTCCGCCCGGCCCGAGCAGCCGCAACGGCCCTCGGGCCACCCGTGGGGGATCGCTTTGCTCACCAGTTCCGGGAGCATCAGCCCAGGCTCGCAGAACTCGGACACGAGCCGGTGCGCTTCCGGGAAGAGGTCCGTCCACGCATGCCGTCGAAGGACGAGGCGGAACAGCTGAGCACGGCCACCGGCACACCGGTCATCCTCATCTGCCGCACCGCCCTCACGCACGAAGGCCGCCCGGTCGAGATCAACGAGATGACACTGGACGCCGCCTCGTACGTCCTGGAGTACGACTTCGACGCGAGCCCGGCGAGCACCCGGGCCGGCGGCTGAGTCACCTCACGCGGTCCTGCCGCCGTCAGGGGCGCTGGCGGGATGCGTCACTTCGACCGGGCGGGTCGACTCGCGGTCTTCGCATGACGACGCCTCCCGTCCCCGCGTACGGCGCGGGGGTGGGAGGCGTCGTCGTCGCCGTGCGGCGCGGGTCACTTCGTGAACGTGAAGTACTTCCAGGCGCCGTGGGTCGTCGAGTTGACGGAGTCGCCCGAGGAGCCGTTGACGTACGACGAGCGGATGCGGGCGCGGATGCCCGACTCGCCCGGGGCCTCCAGGCGTACGACCGACTTGCCCTTGCTGTTCAGGGCGAAGTACTCGGCGGCCGTGTCGTGCCAGGCGCCCGCGTACCGGACCTGGAGCTGGACGCGCTGCGCGCGGCCCTTGTAGTAGCTCATGGTCGTGGTGAACACGGGGTCGGTGTTCTTGCGGAAGTAGTGGTACTTGGTGGAGCCGATCTTGCCCGTCCTGTAGTGCTTGGAGACGGCGGTGGAGACGTTCACCCTGGCGTACCCCGTGGACTTCACGGTCTTCGAGGCGTAGCGGGCGTCGCCGGCGAAGACCGCGCTGACGGTGGTGTCACGGCCCATGGTGACGGTCGCCGACAGGTTGCCCTTGGAGTTGACCTTGCCGGTCCTCAGCAGCTTCCTCGGCTTGTCGGCGCCGAAGGGGTCCGCGTAGATCGAGACGGTGCGGTTCTTGTACGTCGTGCCGAGGTGCGCCGTGAAGGTGACCTTCTTGCCGTACGCGTACACCTTGCCGTTGTTGTTCAGGGTCAGCGAGGCCGCCTTGCGCGAGACCACCACGGCGTCCGAGCCGGAGGCGGGGGCGTGCGTGGCGTCGCCCGCCCAGGTGACCTTGTAGGTGACCTTGCCGCCGGCCGGCGGGGTGTCCGCGAAGGAGAAGCTGCCGTCCGCCTTCGTCCTGACGGACGCCAGTGCCTTGCCCTTCGGCGACTCGACGTCCGTGCGCGTCACCTTCAGGACGGTCCCGGCCGGCGGGAGCGTCTTCGAGGTCAGCTTGCCGGTGACGGTGAGCTTCTTGGCCCGCTCCGACTTCGCCGGGGCCGACACCTTGAGGGCGGGCAGCTCCTTGGTGGGGTCGGTCAGGGCACGCAGGGTGTGGGTGCCGTAGGTGTTCACCGAGACGGCGAAGACCCGGCTCGCGTCCGGCGCCCAGGCCAGCGCCCCGTCCACGAGGGTGTCGGCGCCACTGCTGTTGCCGGTGTTGGGGAAGTCGTACTCCCGCACCGGCACCGGGTCACCGGGGCGGTGGATGTGGACGTCGGGGTCGTACCAGGAGAAGCTGCCGCCCGCGATGCTGCCGTCGGGCGCGATGCGCACGGCGTTCGGGTAGGCCTCGATGGGATAGCCCGGCTGCTCGGTGAGGTCGGCGGTCGAGTAGGCGCCGAGGCTGTAACCGTGGCCCTGGCCCCACGAGGTGAGGACCTGCTCGCCGTCCGGCGTCAGGTCCAGCTGCTTCACGCCGCTGCCCATGTACGCCGTGGCGCGCAGGGCGGCTCCGTCGGCGGAGACGTCGTAGACGGCGACGTAGCTGCCGCCACCGGCCACCAGGGTGCCCGGGACGGCGGGGTCGGACGCCAGGATGGCATGGGCGCCGTAGAAGCCGGCGTCGCCCCGCTGGCCGAGGTGCACGACGGGCTCGGGACCGGAGAGGTCCAGCGAGCCGAAGTCCGCGCCGTGGGCGAACCAGACGCGGCCGTCCACCACCTCCAGGTCGCCGGGGGCCGCGCCCACCGGGTAACTCGCCGTCTGCGTGTAGGTGCTGGTGTCGACCGAGACGATCCGGTCGCCCTTCGTCACGGCGGCGTACACCTGGCCGCCGTCGTCGGAGACGGCCAGGCCGGACACTCCGGACAGGCCCGTGAGCGTCGCCCTCACGGTGCCGTTGTAGTCGGTGACGACGATCTTTCCGCCGGTCGGGTCGGAGACGTAGACCCGCTGGTGGGTCCCGTCGACGACGATGTCGCCGACCGAACTCACCGGAAGGACCTTCGCGGAATCGGCCGCCGCCGGTGTTGCCGCGCCCCCCACCAGAGCCGCGGAACTGAGGACGACCGCGAGTGCCGTCGCGGTCGCGATGCTGCGCCTGCGCACAGTGATGTGCCCCCAAGGAAGAAGTCCGGTACGCGCCGGACGTGAAGAGGAAAGAGGCCGCGCGTCCCCCCTCACCCGAACGGGTGTTGGACGCTGCCAGGAACGCAGCGTATGGCATGCGACTGACAATCGGGGAACGGAATACCCCGTGGATCGCGCACGGGCTCGGGCGTGCCGGCCGGGGGCGGCGGCGCGGCCACGGCGTCCGTTCGCACCGGACGCCGCTCAGGTGCTGTTCCGCCGGGCGCGGAGGTGGCGGGTGCCGAGGGCGGTCAGGGCGGCGAGGGTGACGAGGCCCGTGGTCAGGTTCACCACGAGGGGGGCCTGGGCGACGGACGTGACGACGTTGGCCACACCGCTGACGGCCACGAGGGCCCAGAGGGTCGTGCGGGTGGCGGAGTTGTCGGACGCCTTGGGGTGGGTGGTCGTCATGGCGGCTGCTCCCAGGAGGAGTTGGCGGGTGAAATCCGTACCCCCAACGCTAGGGATCCGGGCCCTTCCCGTCGCGCCGGTGGGCCCCCGAGCCGGCGGTACAGCAGGCTGTACCCCTCGTCCCCGATCAGAGCGGCCCCAGCCGCGCGCGCTCCATGAGGTCGATCACGTAGTGGACCAGTTCGACCGGCACCGTGGTGGCTGCCGCAGGCCGTGGGCCCGGATTTCCGAAGCGGAACAGGCGTGCCTCCTGCTCACGAACACCCGTGAGCAGGAGGCACGTAGCAGGGGAAGCTCAGCCCCGCGCCAGCAGCTCCAGCGTGTCGATCACCCGGTTCGAGAAGCCCCACTCGTTGTCGTACCAGGCGACCACCTTGATGTGGCGGCCGTCGACGCGGGTGAGGGCCGAGTCGAAGACGGACGACGCCGGGTTGCCGGTGATGTCCGAGGAGACCAGCGGGTCCTCCGAGTACTCCAGGACCCCGGCCAGCGGGCCCTCGGCCGCCGTGCGGTACGCGGCCAGCACCTCGTCGCGCGTCACGTCGCGGGAGACCGTCGTGTTGAGCTCGACGATGGAGCCCACCGGGACCGGCACGCGGATCGAGTCGCCCGACAGCTTGCCGTCGAGGTTCGGCAGCACCAGGCCGATCGCCTTCGCGGCGCCCGTCGTGGTCGGCACGATGTTCACGCCGGCGGCACGGGCGCGGCGCGGGTCACGGTGGGGGCCGTCCTGGAGGTTCTGCTCCTGCGTGTAGGCGTGCACGGTCGTCATGAACCCGTGCTCGATGCCGGCCAGGTCGTCGAGGACGGCGGCCAGCGGCGCGAGCGCGTTGGTGGTGCAGGACGCGTTGGAGACGATCGTGTGCAGCTCCGGGTCGTACGCGTCGGTGTTCACGCCGTACGCCAGCGTCACGTCCGCGCCGTCCGAGGGCGCGCTGACCAGGACCTTCCGTGCGCCCGCGTCGAGGTGGGCGCGGGCGGCCCCGGCCGAGGTGAAGCGGCCGGTGGCCTCCAGCACGATGTCGACGCCCAGGTCGGCCCACGGCAGCCGCGCCGGCTCGCGCTCGGCCAGCACCTTGATCCGGCGGCCGTCGACGACGAGGGTGTCGCCGTCGACGCTCACCGGGCGCCCGAGGCGTCCCGCGGTGCTGTCGAAGGCGAGCAGCCGGGCGAGGGCGGCCGGCTCGGTCAGGTCGTTGACGGCGACGACCTCCAGGCCGGTGTCGCGCTCCAGCAGGGCGCGCAGCACATTGCGTCCGATGCGGCCGAATCCGTTGATGGCGATGCGAGTCATGAGTGGTGTCCCTTCCTCTCGTCATCCAGGCTCGCGCGCCCGCCACGCCGCTGACAGTGGCGGGATCGCCATGGTTCACAAGGATCTTGCCAGCGGCCCTCACACCCTGCTGATCACTCGCCGCGCGTGAACGTGCGCCGGTACTCGCTCGGCGTCGTGCCGAGGATCCGCTGGAAGTGCAGCCGCAGATTCGCGCCGGTGCCGAGCCCGGTGTCCGCGGCGATCTGCTCGACGCTGCGCTGCGAGCGTTCCAGCAGCTCACGGGCCAGGTCGACGCGGGCGCGCATCACCCACTGCATCGGCGTGTACCCGGTCTCCTCGACGAACCGCCGGGAGAAGGTGCGGGGCGAGACCCCCGCCTGCCGCGCCAGCACCTCCAGCGTGAGCGGCTCGCCCAGCCGGTGCAGCGCCCACTCCCGCGTCGCGGCGAACCGCTCGCCCAGCGGCTCGGGCACGCTGCGCGGCACGTACTGCGCCTGGCCCCCGCTGCGGTACGGGGCCGCGACCAGCCGCCGGGCCGCGTGGTTGGACGCGGCCACCCCGAGGTCGCCGCGCAGGATGTGCAGGCACAGGTCGATCCCGGAGGCGGCGCCCGCCGAGGTGAGCACGCTGCCCTCGTCGACGAACAGCACGTTCTCGTCGACCCTGACGCGCGGGTACCGGGCCATGAGGGCGCGCGTGTAGTGCCAGTGCGTGGTGGCGCGCCGCCCGTCCAGCAGCCCCGTGGCGGCCAGCGCGAACGCGCCCGTCGAGATCGCGGCGAGCCGCGCGCCCCGCTCGTGCGCGGCGATCAGCGCGTCGACGACGGCCGGCGGCGGGTCCTCACGGTCGGGGAAGCGGTACCCGGGCACGAAGACGATGTCGGCCCACTCCAGCGCGTCGAGCCCGTGCGAGACGGCGTACGCGAGACCGTCGCCGCCGGTCACCAGGCCGGGCGCCGCCCCGCACACCCGCACCTCGTACGGCATGCTCGCGCGGGTCGTGAAGACCTGCGCGGGGATCCCGACGTCGAGCGGCTTCGCGCCCTCGAGCACCAGGACGGCGACGCGATGCGGACGGGGTGCGGGCACGGAGGAAGCGTACGCGGACGCGCCGGGTCCGGTCCCCGCCCGGCCGCCGCCGCCCCGTCCCGCCCACCCGTGCGCAGGGCGGGCGGGACGGGGCGGTGGGCCCGGAGTGCGCGGGCGGCTGCCGGAGCCGGCCGCCGTCGGCCGTCGGTCGTCGTGCGGTGTGCGGTGTGCCTCGCGCCCCGTCCTCACGGATGCATCCGCGCCCCCTTCAGCGCCTTGTCCACCGCGTTGCGCGGGCCGTGGACGGCGAGGCCGACCAGGTCGAGGTCGCTCGTGCGGACCGCGCGGACGGCCGCGCGGTTGGCCTCATCGTGGCCGGTCGCGAAGAGGTCCGAGGTGAAGACCGCGCGAGGCAGGGCGCGGCTCAGAGCCCGCTCGTGAGCCGCTTTCAGGACCTCCTTGGCGCCCTGGAGGACCAGCACCGGCTGGCGGAACATCGGCAGGTAGGGCACGCCGTCCGCGTCCTCGTACGGCTGCCCGATCAGCTCGGGGACCTGTGTGCCCAGGCCGCTGACCAGGAACGCGGTGACGTTGAGGCGCTGCCAGGGCTCCAGGTCCTCGCGCAGCAGGACGGCGATCTTCGTGTCGAAACGGGTGCTCGTGCTCATGCCGTGAGACTGCCGCCCGGGGCCGTCCCCGGTCTTGTACGTTGTTTGCATGCCCGCCCCGGCAGCCCCGCCCCCGGAACCAGCGCCGGCAGCGCCGTCGGCGAGCGTCTCCGCCTGGCGGCCCTCCGTCCCTGGTGTCGTCGAGGTGTTCCACGCCCGGTTCACCGGGTACGCCTATCCGATGCACGTCCACGACGCCTGGACGCTGCTGATCGTCGACTCCGGCGCCGTGCGGTACGACCTGGACCGGCACGAGCACGGCACCCCGGACGACACCGTGACCCTGCTGCCACCGCACGTCCCGCACAACGGCGAGCCGGCCACGGCCGAGGGCTTCCGCAAGCGGGTGCTGTACCTGGACTCCAGCCGGCTGGGCGACGACCTCATCGGGGCCGCCGTGGACCGCCCCGACCTGCGTGATCCCCTGCTGCGCAGGCGCGTCGGCCAGGTGCACTCCGCGCTGGTGCGGCCCGGGGACGAACTGGAGGCGGAGAGCAGGCTGACGCTGGTCGGGGAGCGGCTGCGCGCGCATCTGCGGTCACGGGAGACGGCCGCGCCCCGCCCGGGCCCCGTACTCGCCCGGCGGCTGCGGGAGTTGCTCGACGAGCGGGTGGCCGACGGGCTGACGCTGGCGGAGGCGGGTGCCGAGCTGTCCGCCCATCCCGCCCACCTGGTACGGGCGTTCAGCACCGCGTACGGCATCCCGCCGCACCAGTACCTGATGTCCAGGCGGGTCGGGCGGGCGCGGCGGCTGCTGCTGGACGGGTGGCCGCCGAGCGACGTCGCGGCCGCCGCCGGGTTCTACGACCAGGCCCATCTCACCCGGCACTTCCGCCGGCTGGTGGGGGTCACGCCGGGGCGGTACCGGAGCGGTGAACGCCCCTGAGGAACCAGGCCGGGGGCCTGGACACGCGGACCACCGGTGACGGACCGCCCCGCCGTCCGGAGCCGGCCGTGAGGTCCGGCCGGACGGCGGGGCGGTCGCGGTCACTTCACGTCGACGTAGTCAGCCGCCGACGTCGCGCCGCCCGTCGTGGCCGTCTGGCCGAACGTCCAGCGCCAGGAGCCGTCCGCGGTCGCCTTCACCGTGGTCCTCAAGGACCCGCTGGAGTTCGCCCGCACCGTCTTGACCGTCGTGTAGGCGGTGGCGCCCGCCTTGCGGAACTGGAGCCTGGCCGACACGTTGCCGTAGCCGGAGTAGGTGCGCTTCGCCCAGTCGGCGCGCGTCAGCTTGCCCGTGACGGTGAGCGTCCTGTTCTTGGCCACCGGCTCCGGGGAGGCGTTGACCGTGGCCCGGGCGGCCCGCTTGACCTGGAGGGTGCCCGAGTTGTTCAGGTACCCCCAGCTCATGGTCCCGCCCTTCTTGTGCAGGAAGGTGACGAACGCCAGCTTCCACGTCGTGGCGTCCTTGGCCGAGTCGAGGCTCTCGCGGGGCCGGATGCGCAGCTCGCCCTCGCAGTTCGCGGCACGCGGGCCGTCCTCGTAGCAGCGGATCATGTCGTGCTGGATGAGCTGGCCGCCCAGGCCCTCGAAGGCCTTGGCCGCCGTGGTCCCGTGGTACATGAACGGGTTGGCCGTCGCGGTGCTGATGGTGTACCCGGCGGGCCAGGTCACCCGGTAGCTGATCGTCGGGTACTTCGTCTCGGTCGTGCCCACGACCATGGGCCTGCCGTTGTTCACGACCACCTTCGACACTCTGATGCCGGTGTCGGCGGCCTGGGCGGGCTGAGCGGTCAGCGCCCCGAGGGCGATCGTTCCGCCGAGCACCGCCGCCAGGGCGGATCTGCCTGTGCGCATGCACGTCCTCTTATGCATGGGACCCCTGTGTCCAGGGCCCGGATCGCGGCAGGCTAACAGCCCGTCCTCGCGCGCCCGTTCGGACCCCCACCGGGGTACGGCCGCCGGGCTCACCGGTCCGGCGGGCGAGGTGCGTGCCCGTGGCGGAGGGCGCGGCCCTGGGGTGGTCAGCCGGCCGAGGGCCGCTGCAGCAGGTGGGTGAAGGCGTCCAGGTTGCGGGTGGACTCGCCGCGTGACACGCGCCAGGCGTACTCCTTGCGGATCGCGGAGGCGAAGCCCAGCTCCAGCAGGGTGTTGAAGCTGCCGTCGGCGGCCTCCAGGACCTGCCCGAGCAGCCGGTCGAGCTCCTTCGGGGTGACCGCGGGCAGCGGCAGGCGGCCGGTGACGTAGATGTCGCCGAGCGGGTCGACGGCGTAACTCACGCCGAACAGCTTGAGGTTGCGCTCCAGCAGCCAGCGGTGGACGCCGGCCTCGTTCTCGTCGGGGTGGCGGATGACGAAGGCGTTGAGGGAGAGGGTGTGCCGGCCGACGATCAGGGAGACCGTCGTGGACAGTTTCCGGGTGCCGGGCAGGGTCACCACGTAGGTCCCGGGGGCCGGGCTCTCCCACTCCAGCTCGGCGTCCTTCAGCACGTCCTCGACGACCTGTGCCGCCCGCCGCTCCGCTTCCGTGTCAGCCATGGTGGGAGCGTACGTGACGGCGGTGGGCCTGGGCCGCGGCCGTGTACACGTCGGCGGTGGCGGCGGCCGCGGTGTCCCAGCCGAACGACTGGGCGTGCCGGGCGGCGGCCTCGCCCATCCGGGCGGCGAGCTCCGGCCGGTCGGCGAGGTCCCGCAGCACGTGCGCGTAGGCGGCCGGGTCGTGGCCCTGGATCAGGAAGCCGGTCTCCCCGTCGCGCACGGCGACCGGGAGGCCGCCGACCGCGGCGGCGAGCACGGGGGTGCCGGAGGCCTGCGCCTCTATGGCGACCAGCCCGAACGACTCGCTGTACGACGGCATGACCAGCACGGACGCGGCGCGGAACCAGTCCGCGAGCTCCTCCTGCCCGACCGGCGGGTGGAAGTGGACCACGTCGGCGATGCCGAGCCGGGCGGCGAGCTTCTGCAGCCCCTCCGGCTTGGCGAGGCCGCTGCCGCTGGGGCCGCCGACCACGGGCACGCAGACGCGGGAGCGCAGCTCGGGACGGTCGGCGAGCAGCACGGCCACCGCGCGCAGCAGCACGTCGGGGGCCTTGAGGGGCTGGATACGGCCGGCGAAGAGCGGGATCAGCGCGTCCTGGGGCAGGCCCAGGCGGGCGCGGGCGGCGGCGCGGCCGTCGGCGGGGCGGAAGCGGCCGAGGTTCACACCGGGGTGGACGACGGCGACCTTGCCGGGGTCGGCGGCGTAGTGGCGGACGAGTTCGCCGGCCTCCTCGGCGGTGTTGGCGATCAGCCGGTCGGCGGCGGAGACGATCTGGGTCTCGCCGATCACGCGGGCGGCGGGCTCGGGCGTGTCGCCGTCGGCGAGGTTGGCGTTCTTGACCTTGGCCATGGTGTGCATGGCGTGCACCAGGGGGACGCCCCAGCGCTGGGCGGCCAGCCAGCCGACGTGGCCGGAGAGCCAGTAGTGCGAGTGGACCAGGTCGTAGTGGCCGGGGCGGTGTCCGGCCCAGGCCTGCATCACGCCGTGGGTGAAGGCGCAGAGCTGGGCGGGCAGGTCCTCCTTGGCCAGGCCCTCGTAGGGGCCCGCGTCGACGTGCCGGACGAGGACGCCGGGGGCGAGCTCGACGACGGGCGGGAGGGCGGCCGTGGTGGCCCGGGTGAAGATCTCCACCTCGATGTTGATCGCGGCGAGGCGCTGGGCCAGCTCCACGATGTAGACGTTCATGCCGCCCGCGTCGCCGGTGCCCGGCTGGTGCAGCGGCGAGGTGTGCACGGAGAGCATCGCCACGCGGCGGGGCCTGCGGTGCAGCCGCAGCCGCGACGGGGTGGCGGGGGAGCGCCGCCCGAGCCTCGCGATGTAGTGGCTCACGTGGCGTTCCTCCTCGCTGCGAGCACGGCTGAGTGAGGGGCGTACGGCCCTCGGGGGCGTCAACGTCGGAACGCCTCGTTCCCATTTCCGGGGGACGCCGTCGACGGCGGTCTTTACCGAATCATTGCCTTGCCCGGCTCAACCGTTCGACCGGGCGGAGCGTGGCCGTGGCGGCGCACGCGCCGCGGTCCCGGGGCGGGCACCCCCGTACCCTCGTCCCCATGACACCGCGTCCCGCCTCCGCCCCCGTGGGCACGGTGACGCGCGGCACCACCAACCCGAACCGGCTGCGCCGCATGGACCGCTGGATCGCGGCCGCGCACGGCGCCGAGCTGCGCCGCGCCGCCGACCCGCTCGCCGTCGACCTCGGCTACGGCGCCGCGCCCTGGACCGCGCTCGAACTGCTGCACCGGCTGCGCACCACGGCGCCCCGCACCCGGGTGGCGGGCGTGGAGATCGACCCGGCCCGGGTCGCCTCGGCGCGGCCGTACGAGCGGGAGGGGCTGGTGTTCCTGCGCGGGGGCTTCGAGATCCCGGTGCCGGGCAGTCCGGTCCTGGTCCGCGCGGCGAACGTGCTGCGCCAGTACGACGAGGGGGAGGTCGCCGGCGTATGGCGGCGGCTGTGCGCGCGGCTCGCGCCGGCCGACCCGGCGGCCGGCACGCGCGGCGGGCTGCTGGTCGAGGGGACCTGCGACGAGATCGGACGCCGGCACGTGTGGGTCGCGCTCGGCCCCGAGGGCCCGCGCACGGTCACCTTCGCGACCCGGCTCGGCTCCCTGGACCACCCCTCCGACCTGGCGGAACGCCTGCCCAAGGCGCTCATCCACCGCAACGTCCCCGGCGAGCCGGTGCACACCTTCCTCCGCGACTTCGACCGCGCCTGGGCGGCCGCCGCGCCCTACGCCTCCTACGGCGCGCGCCAGCGCTGGATCCGCGCCGTGCGGGACCTCACGGCCGACTGGCCGGTGACGGACGGTCCGGCGCGGTGGCGGCAGGGGGAGGTCACCGTGCGGTGGGGGGCGTTGGCGCCGCGAGGGTGGTGAAGCCGCCGCGACGCCGGGCTCCCGCACCCCGCCGGCCGGGAACGATGTCCCCCGGCCGTTCGTCACACCGGCGGGACGACGGTCGTCCAGGGGCCGGCGGGACGGAGGGGGCGTCGTCCACACCCCCTGTCGTTTCGCGCTCCGGCATGGCAGCATCCCGGCAGGGACAAGTTACTGACGATTAACCAGGCGGGGGTGCACGCATGGGGGCAGGCAGGCGCAGAGTGCTGACGGCGGCCGTGACCGTGGTCTGCGCGGTCACCGTACTGGCCGCGCCCGGTGCGGCGTTCGCGGCCCCCGCTCCCCCGCCGGACCCGGGCGCGACCGCGAGCGTCACCGTGGTCACCGGCGACCAGGAGCTCGAGGCCGTCCGCAAGAAACTCGAAAGCCTCTACCGCGCGGCCGCCAAGGCCACCGACGAGTACAACGCGGCCGAGGAGAAGGCCCGGCAGCAGACCGCGCAGGTCGCCCGGCTGGCGAAGCGGATCGCCGAGGGCCGGGAGAAGCTGGCCGGCCTCAAGGACCGCGCGGGCGCCGCGGCCGCCGCGCAGTACCGCAGCGGCGGGCTGCCGCCCGAGGCGCACCTGATGCTGAGCGACGACCCGCAGGATTTCCTGGACGGCGCCGACCGGGTCCGTCAGGGCCAGCACGCGGCCAAGGGCCTGATCGGGGAGATGACCCGCACGCAGGAGGACTTGGAGCAGTACGCGCAGGACGCGCGGGAGCAGATGCGGAAGCTGGAGGCGGGCCGCAAGGCCAAGGCCGCGGCGCAGCAGCGGATCGAGAAGCGGATCGAGGCGGCCGAGAAGCTGGAGGCCGAGCTCGAGCAGGAGGAGAAGGAGCGGCTGGCCCTGCTGGAGCGGCAGGCCGCCGCCCGCGCCCAGGCCACCTGGCTGAGCTCCGGCGTCCTCGACGACGTCACCTCGAAGGCGACCGCGCAGGGCCGCGAGGCCGTGGCGTACGCCACGGCGCAGATCGGCAAGCCGTACCAGTGGGGCGCGGAGGGGCCGAACACGTTCGACTGCTCCGGACTCACCTCGCGGGCCTGGCTGGCCGCGGGGAAGGCCATCCCGCGCACGTCGCAGATGCAGTGGCAGCAGCTGAAGCGCGTCGACGTCAAGGACATGCGGCCCGGCGACCTCATCATCTACTGGGCCGACGCCAGTCACGTCGGGATGTACGTGGGCGACGGGACGATGGTCCACGCGCCCCGCCCCGGACGGACGGTGACCCTCGCCGGGGCCGGTTCGATGCCGATCCTGGGCGTCGTACGGCCCGACCCCGCCGTGGAGTGACGCCCGGGCCGTGGAGTCGCCGCGCCGTCGGGCCCCAACGGCCCGGTGACACGGGCCACGTGACCCACCGCACGTGGATCTCGTGGCCGACGCCCCGTGGACGTGACGTTCGTCATCCCCACAGCGCCTCCGGCCTGTCCAACTGCGGCAGCAAACGCGGCATATGACAGCGGCCGTTGGCCGGGCGGCGTGGCTCGCACCATTCCGCTGCGGCGCGGTCACCCGCTATCGTCCCCGTTCGAAGGGGCATCCCCTGTCCGCTCACGCCAGACGCACGCGGGGGGCAGGGCCGAGATCCGTCGCCCCCGCCATGCCCTCGGGGGGAGGGAAGGAACCCGGAACCATGCCCGCACCCGTACCGCGGCAGAGAGCGACCCCGGCCGCGGAAGGCGGTCAGGGGGCGGCCGCCGCACCGGACGAGTCCGCACAGGAGTCGCCCGGGAACCGGACGACGGCCCCCGCGGCCACCCCGTCCGACGCCGCACCGGCGAAGACCCAGACCGCCACACCCGCCCAGCTCACCCTGCTGCTCATCGAGAACGACCCGGGCGGCACGCCGATCGTGCCCGACCTGCTCGACCAGGCCGGGCGGCCGATGCGCGTCCGCACCGCCCGCAACCTCACCGAGGCCGAGCGGCTGCTGACCGACGACGTCCACTGCATCCTGCTGGACCTGGCGCTGCCCGCGCCCGGCCGGACGGACGACGGCGACGAGCTGGCCGTGCTCCGGCACGTCCTGGAGCTGGCGCCCCGGCACGCCGTCCTCGCCCTCACCGGCGCGGACGACACCGAGCGCGGCGCCGAGGCCGTACGGGTCGGCGCGCAGGACTACCTGGTCCGCGACGAGCTGGACGGCCGGCTGCTGAGCCGCGCCATCCGCTACGCGGTGGAGCGCAAGCGGTCCGACTCCGCGGAGCGGCGGCTCGCCGAGGGCCGGCTGCGCGCCCAGGAGAACCGCCGGCTGGAGCGCGGCCTGCTGCCGACACCGCTGCTGGACGGCTCCCCGCTGCGGTTCGCCGCCCGCTACCGGCCCGGCCGCTCCCGCGCCCTGCTCGGCGGCGACTTCTACGACGTGGTCCGCACGCCCGACGGGACCGTGCACGCCATGATCGGCGACGTCTGCGGGCACGGCCCGGACGAGGCGGCGCTCGGCGTGGAGCTGCGCATCGCCTGGCGGGCGCTGACCCTGGCCGGGCTGTGCGGGGACCAGCTGCTGAGCACGCTGCAGCAGGTGCTGGAGCACGAGCGCCCGGACGACGAGATCTTCGCGACGCTGTGCACGGTGGACATCGCCCCCGACGGCCGCCGGGCGGGCCTGTGCCTGGCCGGCCACCCGTCGCCGCTGCTGGCCGCCCCGGGCATGCCCGCACGGCTGCTGCCGTACGACGACAACGGTCCGGCGCTCGGGCTGCTGCCGCGCGCCCGCTGGCCGCGGACGCAGGTGGAGCTGGGCGCCGAGTGGAGCCTGATGCTCTACACCGACGGTCTGATCGAGGGCCGGGTCGGCGACACCGGGGAGCGGCTCGGCCAGGACGGCATGGTGGAGATGATCCGCCGCCGGATCGCCGAGGGCCTGAGCGGCGAGGCACTGCTGCGCACCGCCGTCAACGAGGTCCGGGACCTCAACGGCGGCGAGCTGACGGACGACGTGGCGGTGCTGCTGCTGGACCGGGCGCGCTGAGCGCCCTCCGGGTCTTCCCGGCCCCGGGCGGCGGGGGTCTCCTGCTCAGCGTCCGCCGTTGTACGGGCCGTAGGGGCCGTCGCTGCTGGAGCCCTTGCGGCTCCGGCCGCCGCCGGACAGACCGCGCAGCGCCGGGCGCACGTCGACCATGTACACGATCGTCGCGATCAGGCCGATGATCGGCAGGAACGACAGGATGTTGAAGATCAGGTTCACCACGAAGGCGAGACCCAGGATGATCAGCCAGAACGGCTTGGTCTTCTTGTCCGCCGCGCGGTAGGCGTCCTCACGGCGCGTGGCGGCGTCGATCAGCGCGAAGCCGCTGAACAGGATCAAAGCCATGCTCAGCAGCCACAAGAAATTAGCGAAGCCCTGCATCAGCACTACGTCCACCACCCGTGATCGGCTCGTCCACCGCGCCGTCGTCCTTGTCGCGCCGCCGGTGGGCGCCACGTCGTCTTCCCGCCGTCACCGTACCCGCATCCGCCGGCCGGATACCCGGTGAACGGGCCGGGCACCGCACACGTGCCCGGCCCGTGCCGTTCCGTCCCGCTTCAGCGGGGTCCCGCGCCGCTCACTTCGCGGGCGGGGTCGTCTTCTTCGCCGTGGCCTTGCGGACCTCCGGGGCCTTCTTCGCGGCGGGCTTCCTCGCCGCCGGCTCCGTGGCCGCGGCGGGCTCGCCCCGCTCCGCCCCGGCCGGCTTCTCCCCGGTCCCGGCCGGGGCGGGCGCGGGCTTCGGATCGGCCGACGGCTCGACGGCCACGGCGATGTCCTCGATGCCCTCGGCGGCCTCGCCGCGCCAGGTCTTCACGGCCTGCTCGCCCTGCTCGGCGAGCTTCTCGTAGGCCTCGCGGGCCTTGACCGCGTACTCGGCGGCGACGCCCACACTGCGCAGCGCGAGGTCCTGGGCGGTCTCGCCGAGCTTCTTCAGGTCGGTGTCGATCGACCCGAACAGCTCGTTGGCCTTGGTCTGCAGGGTCTCCTGCGTCTCCCGGACCCGGACGGTCACCCGCTCCTGAACGGCCTTGGGGTCGGTGTTGCGCACGGCCTCGATGCGGGCCGGGGCCTCGGTGCGCAGCTGCTCCACCAGGGCCGGCACCTTCTTGGCCTGCTGCAGCGCCAGGTCGGCGGTGCCGGCGGCGAAGTAGAGCGGCTTGGGGTCGCTGAGGGTCTTGCGCAGGTCGTCGGTGATGGCCATGGTGAAGGTCCTCCCGGATGTCGTTTCGGCTGAGGGTCTGTGTGGTCCGCGGCGGACGGCCGGTGCCCTGGCCGGCTCAGCCGGCCGTCCGCCGCGGACCGCTGTCGTCGTCGCCGGCCTCGCGGCCGGGGCGTTCGGCGGGTCTGCCGCCCTTGCCGGCGGAGGCCTCCGTACCCGGCTCGGGCCCGGCGGGATCCGCCTCACCGTCTTCGCCGCCCCCGAATCCGTTCTCCTTGCGGAAGGATTCGTAGATCTGGAGGAGCACCTGCTTCTGGCGCTCGTTCAGCGTGGGATCGGCGAGGATCACGGCGCGCGTCTCGACCTCGTCCCGGTCGCGCTCGGCGTCGAGGATCCCGGCGCGGACGTACAGCGTCTCGGCGGAGATGCGCAGCGCCTTGGCGACCTGCTGGAGCACCTCCGCGCTGGGCTTGCGCAGCCCGCGCTCGATCTGGCTCAGGTACGGATTGGACACCCCGGCGGCGTCGGCGAGCTGCCGCAGCGACAGCTGCGCGTTGCGCCGCTGCTCGCGCAGATACTCACCGAGACCGCCGACGTTCAGGGATGCCATGTCTCCCACCATGACGCACCGCGCTAACAATTGCAAGCAACCTGCTTGCAAGAGTGCGCTCGCGCGCGGCGCGGCCCGCTGTTGACCTTCACCTCGGGGGAGCGCCCAGCATCGGTGGGGCCGGGCGACGGGCCCGGCACGAGGAGGGACGTACATGGAGCTGCTGACCATCGGGGCGTTCGCGAAGGCGTCCTCCGGGTGCTCACCGGCGCCCCCGGGCCCGAGGTGGCGGTCCGCGGACTCGTCGCCCTCGCCGACGAGTCGGGCGGTCCCGACAACGTGAGCTGCGTCGTCGCGGACGTGGTGGAACAGGCGTAGGCACCGCCGTCGTCCGCCGTGTTCGCGGGGCCGGTGCGGGCCCCCGCCCGCACCGGCCCCGCGTCCGGCACGATGAGGCATGCTTCCGGACCACTGGCACCTCACCACCGACGTCGAGGACTTCCTCACCCGAGCCGGGGACTTCCTCCGCTCGCGACCCGCCCTGCACACCACACCGCTGACGGACATCGAGAAGCTGCGCCTCCCCGGCGCGGGCGCCTCCGTCCTCGGCCGGCTGGAGACGGAGGGCACGGTCCGCGCGGTCTGCTACCTCACCCCGCGCGGCCGTCTCGGCCTCACCCCGCTGACCGCCGACGGCACCGGCGCCCTCGCCGCCCGCCTGGCCGCCCTCGGCCACTCCCCCGCCCAGGTCATCGCCGACCAGGACACGGCCGCCGCCTTCGCCGCGGCCTGGCAGCGGCACACCGGCGCGGAGCCGGCCCCGTTCTGGCGCACGCACCTCTACCGTCTCGGCACGCTCACCCCGCCCCGGCCGCATCCGGAGGGCCGGGCCCATGTCGCGGGGGCGGCGGACCGCGACCTCGTGGTGCGCTGGTGCCGGGACTTCTGCGTCGAGGTCGGGGAGCAGCCGTCCATCGACCTGATCGACGCCGGCGCCTGGACCGCGTCCCGGTTCGGCGACCGGCACTTCACGTTCTGGAAGACCCCGGACGGCACCCCCGTCTCCATGACGGCCGTCACCTCGGTGGTCGGCGGCATGGTCCGCGTCGACCCCGTCTACACCCCGGCCCGCTTCCGGGGCCACGGCTACGCGGGCGCCGTGACGACCGAGGTGAGCCGAGCCGCGCTGCACGCCGGCGCGACGGACGTCGTCCTCTACGCGGACCCGGACAACCCCACGAGCAACGCCCTGTACCGGCGCCTCGGTTACGTCCGCCTCGCCGACTGCGCCGGATACCGGTTCTCCGGAGGGGGCCCGGCGTGAGGCGAGCGGGAGACCCGGTGGCCCCCGCGGCCGTCCGGCGGCCGGACTTCCCGGGTGACGTCGCTGCACGACAACGAGATCGCCGTGGACGAGAGCCTCGTCCGGACGCTGCTGCGGGCGCAGTGCCCGCGATGGGCCGGCCTGCCCTTGCGGCCCGCGGGCGCGGGCACGGACAACACCCTGGCCCTCGACACCCCGACCTGGCTCCGCGCCCGCGCCCGGGCCATCGCGGTCGCCGTCGCCGGCATCCCGTACCACTGGCACACGTTCCCGGCCTTCGCCCTGGAGTGCCGCAGCCGCCTGGAGGCGATCCTCGGGGACGCGGCGCCGCGCCGAGCGGGCCTTGCCGTGCCCGCACGAACCCGTCAGGCGGATGCGGACGCCCCCGGCCGGCACACTCGGCACACTGAACCCCATGACGCTCACCGACGCCGCCAAGGCCGATCTGCACCGCTACCTCCAGGAGGCCCGTGACGCGCTGCTCTGGAAGCTGGAAGGGCTGTCCGAGTACGACGTCCGGCGGCCGTTGACGCCGACCGGGACCAATCTGCTCGGGCTGGTGAAGCATGCCGCCGGAGTCGAACTCGGTTACCTCGGGGACACGTTCGGGCGGCCGTCCGGGGAGCCGCTGCCGTGGCTCGCGGAGGGCGCGGAGGCCAACGGGGACATGTGGGCCACGCCCGACGAGACGCGTGCCGACATCGCCGGCCTGTACCGGCGGGCCTGGGCGCATGCCGACGCGACCATCGGGGCGCTCCCGCTGGACACGGTGGGCACGGTGCCGTGGTGGCCCGAGGACCGGAACGAGCTGACCCTGCACCACGCCGTGGTCCGCGTCGTCGCCGACACCAGCCGGCACGCGGGCCACGCCGACATCCTGCGCGAGCGGCTGGACGGCGCGACGGGCGAGCGGCCGGGCGCCACCGGCCTTCCCTCGGCGGACCCGGCCTGGTGGGCGGCCTACCGCGACCGGCTGGAGCGGGCGGCGCGCGCCCACGCGCCGAGCACGGGCACGCAGCGCTCGGCGAAGTACTCGTAGTCCTCGCCGGTGTTGTAGACGTGCGCGGACAGCCGTACGTAGCCGGTGCCGCCGAAGGCGGTGAACGCGGCCTCGACGCCCAGTTCCGCGGCCACCCGGTCGCGCAGGGCGTCCGCGGCGACCCGGCTGTCGGCCAGCCCGTCCGGCAGCCGCACCAGCCGCATGCCGGGCACCGGCATCCCGACGTCCACGCGGGCGTCCTCGCCGGTCAGTTCGGTGACGGCGGCGGCCACGACCCGCTCGCCGTACCCGGCCAGCTCGTCCATGTAGCGGCGGGCTCCGTCCCAGCCCCAGGTGCTGCCGACGAAGTCCAGCGCGGTCTGCGCGGCGAGGTGACCGGTGGCGTCGAGGGTGCCCTGCTGGTCGAACCGGTCCGGGTACGGACCGGGCGCGCCCCAGGAGTCGATCAGCGGGTGCAGGCCGTCCCGCAGCGGGCCGCGGGCGACCAGGGCGGCGGTACCGCGCGGGGCGCAGGCCCACTTGTGGAGGTTGCCCGTCCAGAAGTCGCAGGTCAGCCCGGCGAGGGGCGCGGCGAGCAGGCCGGGCGCGTGGGCGCCGTCGACGAGCAGCGGGACACCGCGCCGGGCCGCCTCCGCGCCGATCCGCTCCACGGGGAGCCGGCGGGCGGTCGCGGAGGTGATCTGGTCGACGACCAGGAGACCGGTGGCGTCACCGACCTCCGCCATGACCGCCTCGTACGCCTGCTCCTCGCCCGCGTCCAGCGGCACCCGGGCGGTGCGCACCCGGCCGCCCCAGCGGCGGGCGAGGCGTTCGGCGCCCATGGTGACGGCGCCGTAGCCGTGGTCGGTGACGACGATCTCGCCGCCGGCCCGCCGCTCGAGGTTCGCGTGGACGACGCTCGCCCCGGCGCTGGCGTTGGGCACCAGGGCGAGGTCGCCCGCGTCGGCGCCGAGGAACGCGGCGAGTCCGGCGCGGGCCGCCGCGATCCGCCCCGGCAGCTCGGGGAACCACACCACCGGCGCCCGCTCCATCTCCGCCCGCAGCGCGTTCTGCCGCTGCTGGGCGACGAGCGGGACGGCGCCGAAGGAGCCGTGGTTGAGGTGGCGCAGGGCGGGATCCAGCGTCCACGCTCCCACCGCCGGCCGGCCGTCGGCCAGCAGCAGGGGGCGGGGCGCGGTGCTGACGTCGGTCTCGCTCACATGACTCCCATCCGCGAGGGACATCGGACCCTCGGGAGACCCGGAGGGCAGGACATCTGATGACCAGGGATGCTGGCATGGCGTTTTCGGTCACAACAAGGTGTGTGAGCGACTGGAGATCAGATGACCCTGAGCTGTTTC
Organism: Streptomyces sp. NPDC096105; assembly: GCF_044763335.1. Taxonomy (NCBI): domain Bacteria; kingdom Bacillati; phylum Actinomycetota; class Actinomycetes; order Kitasatosporales; family Streptomycetaceae; genus Streptomyces; species Streptomyces sp. NPDC096105. The sequence continues at coordinate 56,850 of NZ_JBIWGC010000004.1, read as the reverse complement.
CCCGAGTACATCTGATCTCCCGGCCGCTGCAGTCCGCTCGGGCGGGGGCCGGCGGACACGGTCCGTCCGGGGAGGCACTGGATGCCGGCAGTCGACGAGGCTTTCCACGGCCTGCTCCACAAGGCGGTCCGGCGCCGGGGGCCGGGCTCCGCCCGGGGCGGACCTCTGCGAAGAACCCGGCGGCTCGCGGGTCTCGTTGCGCGAGGCGGTGCGGGCGCCGGCGGCGCTGGGAGCGGTCGAGCCGCGCCACGGACCGGGCACGTACGTCCCGCGGCTCCGCCCCCGGGGCCTGATCGGCAGCCTGCCCTTGACGTCGCAACTCCCGTTCCCGCCGGCCCTTCCGGATGCCTGCGGGATCCGGCGTGTTCCGGAGGCCACGGGGCGGTGAAGGCGGCGGCCCGGGCGCCGCGGAGGCGCATGTCGTGCAGACGGAGCGGTGGCTGCGGGTGTCGACGCCGCCGGTGGAGGACGAAGAGGGCCGAGCGGCCGGGGCCGTGTCAGAACGGCAGGGGCCGCGCCCGCACCACCTCCAGGCGGGACACCGCCCGGGTCAGCACCACGTACAGCCGGTGCAGTCCGCGCTCCTCGGCCTCGGCGATCGCGGCCGGCTCCACCGCCACCACGTGGTCGTACTCCAGGCCCTTGACGACGCTCGCCGGTACCACGCTGACGCGCTCCTCCGGTGTCTCCGGCCCCGCGGCCTCGACCTCCGCCTCCGCCCATGCCCGCCGCAGCAGGGGCACGTCGGCGTCCGCCGCCACGACGCCGACGGATCCCTCCCGCTCCAGGGCCTCCCGTACGGCGGCCACGACCGCGTTCGGCACCTCCGCGGGGTCCGCGACGACCCGGTCGCGCACCTCGCCGTCCGGGCGCAGGGAGCGGGCCGCCGGAACGTTCACGTCCAACCGCCGCAGCAGCCGGTTGGTCAGCTCCACCACCGCCCGCGGCACCCGGAAACCGGTGGTGAGCGGCGTGACGGCCGCACCGGGACGGCCCAGGTGGCCCAGTTGCTCGGGCCAGGAGCGCGCCGCCCAGGGAGTCGTGCCCTGCGCCAGGTCGCCCAGCACGGTGAGCGACCCGAAGGCGGCCCGGCGGGCGATGGCCCGGCACTCCATCGGGGACAGGTCCTGCGCCTCGTCGACCACGACGTGTCCGTATCCCTCGGGGTGTTCGATCAGTCCGGCCGCCTCGTCGAGCAGCAGCAGATCGGCGGCCGACCAGACTGCCGACCGCCACGACCGCGGCGGGCGCGCCCACAGCAGGGCGCACTGCTCCTCCGCGTCCAGAATCCCGTCGGCCGCACGCCCCAACGGGTCGGCGTCCGACAGCAGTTCCGCCACCACCTGCTCCGGCCGCACGTCCGGCCAGACGGCGTCCACGTACGCCGACACCGGCCGCGCCCGCCCGAGCCGGCGCACCCAGGCGGCGCCGCGCGGACCGCTGCGCCGCTCGGCCTGCTCCCGTACCGCCCGCACGATGCGGGCCCGCACCCGCTCCCGCCCCACGGCGTACGGCGGGGCCTCGTCCAGCACGCCGGCGACGATCCGCGCCAGCGCGTCCCCGTCGACCCGCCACCGGTAGGAGCCGTCGGACACGGCCAGCGAGTCCTCATGGCCGGTGCGCACCCGCGCGTACAGCGCTCGGCGCAGCACCTCCGCCATGCGAGTGCCGTGCTTGACGAGGGCGGTCCGCTCGTCGTCCTCACCGGTCGCCGGGTGCCGGGCGATCTCCTCGGCGAGGGTCGACTGCCGTACGCCGGTCTCGCCGAGGGAGGGCAGGACCTCGGCGATGTAGGTGAGGAAGGTCCGGTTCGGTCCGAGGACGAGGAGTCCGTCACGCCGCATGCGCCGCGGGTGCGTGTAGAGCAGGTAGGCCGCCCGGTGCAGGCCGACGGCGGTCTTGCCGGTGCCGGGGGCGCCCTGCACGCACACCGTGCGGCCCGGGTCGCCGCGTACGAGGTCGTCCTGCTCGGGCTGGATGGTGGCGGCGATGTCCCGCATCGGGCCGACGCGCGGCCGCTCGATCTCCCGGGCGACGATTCCGCTGACCCGGTCCTCGCCCCGCTCCAGGTGCTCGTCCTCCAGGCCGGTCAGGTCGCCGGAGTCGCCCTTGCTGCCGGGCGCCCAGCCGAACCGCCGGCGCACGACCACGCCCTGCGGGTCGCGGGCGGACGCCTGGTAGAAGGTGCGGGACACCGGCGCCCGCCAGTCGACGACGAGGGGCGGGGAGGCTGGGTGTCCGGTGATCCGCAGCCGCCCGATGTGGTAGCTCTGCCCGGCGTGGTCGGGCTCGCCCCGGCCGAAGTCCAGGCGTCCGAAGAACAGCGGGCCGGGCGGCAGTTCGCGGAGCTCCTTGGCCCGGCTGCGCAGACGGTGCCCGAGGACCTCGGCGTCGGCGCCGGACGCGGAGACGTCCTCGCCGGTGGTCACCTGCTCGTCGGCGCCCCCGGTCATGGCGGCAAGGGCCTCACGGCAGCGGTCGTGGTGGGCGCGTTCCTGGTCGAGGGCGTGCTGCGGTACGGAAACGTCAGACGTCATTCACCCGAGCGTAGCAAGAAAAGCAATCGAGTAACGTTTTTTACTCGGTCACCCATGCGGGCAGGCCCCGCGCCAGCGCCCCGAACGCCCGCTCCGCCGCGGTCACCGCCTCCTCGCGCACGTCGTCGAGGCGCTCGCCCGCCGCGATCCGCCGCCAGTTCTCCTGCGCGAGGATCCGCCGCACGGCGATGATCTGCCCGGCGGCCAGCCGGGCGTCGAGCCCGCCCCCGAGCGCCTCGGCCAGCGCCTCCTCGGTCCGCTCCAGTTGGCCGTACAGCCGGGCGACCAGGGAGGGTGTGCCGTACAGCAGCGTGTGAAAGGCGAGCACCTCGGGATCGTCGTTGAGCCCGGTGACGGGATCGCACCGCTCCAGCCCTTCCAGGAAGTGGCGCCGCAGCGCTTCGAGGGGCGTCGGCCCCTCCCGCACGACCCGCGCGGGCTCCTCCTCGTGGTCCGCGATCCGGTACAGGACGAGGTCCTCCTTCGCGGGGAAGTACCGGAAGAGCGTGGGCTTGGAGATCTCGGCCGCGGTGGCCACCTCCGCCACGGACACCGCGTCGAACCCCCGCTCCAGGAACATCCGGATCGCGATGTCCGACACCGTCCGGTACATCCGCCGCTTCTTGCGCTCCCGCAGGCCGATCTCGCTCATGCGGCGAGCCTACGCACCGCCAGGGCCGTGCCGGCCTCAGACCAGGGCGCGGGCAAGACAGGGATCGGCCGTGGCCCGGACCGGAAGGCCGAGCGCCCCGCTGGCGACCGCCAGGGTCACCGCGTACGAGGCGACCGCGCGGCGGACGTTCGGGGCGTCGAGGCTCGCTCCGGTGACGATGCGGTCGAGGTCGACGTAGGCGGAGCGGACGGTCTCCAGCCGCCGGTACACCTGCCAGTCCTTCCGCCAGCCGCGCGTGTACGCGGCCGGGAGGGTGCGTTCCCAGCGGCGGAACATGCGGTCCCGGATCTCCGGGCGGGTCGGGGTGAGGTGCATGTGCCGGACCAGGTCGTACAGGGGGTCCCCGATCAGCGCCATCTCCCAGTCGATGATGGTCAGTCCGCCGCCCCGGCGGACCAGGTTCCACGGGTTGAGGTCGCCGTGCAGCAGGGAGGCCTCCCGGTGGCTGACTTCCTGCCGGGACAGGATCTGGTGCAGCCGCCCGGCGTCCGGGAGCCCCAGTCGCCGGGCGATCCGCTGCGTCTTCTCGGGCAGTTCGTCCACGAGGCGGACCAGCTCGTCCTTGAGCCAGCGGTGGAAACCCGGCTCGCCCGCCGTCGGATCGAGCTGTCCGTAGTCCACCCGGGTCAGGGCGCAGAGCTGGTCCACCAGCCCGTCCGCCTCGTGCGGCAGCAGGCCGTGCACGGGGTGGTCCGGGGGACGGTCGACGTCCTCCGGGCCCATGTAGGTGTGGATGGCGAAGTGGTCGTTCGGGTACGTCTCACCGAGCGCCAGGGCCCTGGGCGCGTGCACGGCGACACCCGCCCGCTCGATGCCGCGCAGCACGGCGTGCTCGCTGAGGAAGTGCGGCTCCCGCCGGGTGACGTCGGGCAGCCTGCGCCGTACGACGACGGGGTGACGGACCCCTGGAACGCGCACGACGGTGTTGAGGTGGGCCGTGCCCTTGAACACCCGGCCGGCCGGCGCCGCGCCCTCCACCGACAGGGCGTCGAGGACCGCGCCCTCACCGAAGTCCTCCGGCAGAGGCAGGCGCCGGTCCGGGGACCACCCGGCGACCTCCGCGCCGCGCACCCCGCGTGACGCCAGCCAGCGGAACAGCGCCCGCTCGATCTCCTTCGGCCCGGGCACGCTCCGCAGGCCGAGCGGACGCGCGGCCGCGCGCAGCGCCCGGTCCACCTCCGCCGTCGCCTCGTCCAGGTTCTTCCGCGTGTACGCCTGTTCCAGGGACTGCGCCGCCCGCATCACGTCCGGGAACACGGACTGCGCGCGCTCGAAGTCGAGGTAGTGCGGGAGATCCTTGGCCAGCCCGTTGACGGCTGCCGGGCGGACACGGCGCACGGCCTCCTCCCAGGCGCCGATGACCTCCGGCCACTGACCCTCGGGGTAGTGCATGCGCACGAGGTGGGTCGCCAGGTCGTGGAGGGGATCGCCGTACGTCGCCAGCTCCCAGTCGACGCAGACGAGGGGGAGCGAGCCGCCGTAGGAGACGATCACGTTGTCGCGGTGCAGGTCGGCGTGGAGCAGGCTGTACGGCCGCCGTGTCATGGCGGGGGTGCGCTCGGCGAGCCGGACCAGGGCGTCCTCCGGGATGCCGAGCGCCGCGAACAGTCCGCCGAAGGCGGTCCAGTTGGGCCGGCGGATCTGCCGGTCCGCGAGGTGGGCGAGGGTGCGCAGGAAGGCCTGGCTGTCGGTGTCGTTACCGGGCCAGTGAGGCGGCAGGGGCGGCAGGGCGCTGCGTCTGACCCGTGTCAGCCGGGCGAGCTGTCCGACCAGCGCCCGCATGAGCAGGGTGTCCAGGGGCTTTCCGTTGGCGCAGACGCTGGACAGGGGAACGCCTTCCACATAGCTGTGGACGGCGAAGCCCGGGCCCTTCGCGAGGCACTGCGGCACGTGCGGCAGCACGCCCTCGAGCGCCCCGAGGATCTCGTCCTCGTCGTCCCAGGTCCTGATCACCACCGGCAGGGCCTCGGCCCGGCGGACGCGCACCGTCACCGGCGTCCCCGGCTCACGGCCCAGCAGGCGCGCCTCCGGCTCCCGCACCGGCAGCACGTGGTTCTGGTTGTGGTGACCGCTGGTGGTCGTACCGCACCAGGTGGCGCGTTCCACGAAGCTGCGGAGCCGCTCGTCCGGCGTGGTGGGCGCCCCGGGGGCCGGTCGGGGAAGAGGTGGTGCGCCCACTGGCCGCTCCGTGACGTACGAGGGAGACACAAATGACGGTAGGCACGCGGCCTCCGTTCCCGCACGCGGAAGTCAACCGCATGCTGTCCGGCGCCGGGCCGGGGGGTGTCACCCACGTGCCCGAAGGTACGGAAGCCCGTTCCGGTCGCCGATGTGCTCCCTGGTACGAACGGGGGAAGGGCTGGGCTCGATCGGTGGCCGGATCGTACAGCACCTCCGTCACGCGGGGAGGAAGCCGCGACGGACGCGCTCCGGCCGGAGCCGGACACGGGCGCCCGCCGCGCTGGTGCTTCAGACCCGGCCCGCCTCCCGCACCGCCTTCAGCACCGGCTCCAGCGAGCCGACGATCGCCCCCGCCCCCGCGTCCCGCAACAGCTTGTGCTTGCGGTCGTTGCGGGCGTAGCCCAGGAACGGCACGCCCACCGCCCGCGCCGCCTGGAGGTCGGACGGCGTGTCGCCGATCATCAGGGCGGCCGACGGGGCGGCGCCCATCGCGTTCAGGGCGCGGCGGAGGCAGTGCGGGTGCGGCTTGAGGTACTGGAGTTCCCGCGTGCGGCCGTAGAGGTGCGGGGCGAAGCACGGCAGGGCACCCCGCGAGGTGAGGTACTCACGCACCACGCGCGGGGAGTTGTTGGTGGTGACGGCCAGGCGGGCGCCCACCGCCGTCCAGGTGCGGACCAGCGGATCGGCATAGGGCGTGGGCCTCGCCGAGGCGGCGGCCTTCAGCTCCTCCTGGGTGAGACGTTCCTCCAGTTCCGCGACGAGGTCGCTGCCGGGGTGCCGGCGGTCCACGGCGCGCAGGACGGCGTGCGGGTCGAGGGACTCGCGTTCGGTCTCGTCGAGCAGGCCGTGCAGCCCCTGCCCCTCCAGCCACTCCACCAGGTCCCGCGCCACCCGCTCGGCGGAGTGGCCCGCGAACAGGCGGCAGACGGGGCCGTCGAAGTCCCACAGCACGACGCGGGCACCTTCGATCAGGTTCCGCAGGTCGTTCGGTTCCGTCTCGGTCCCGGCTGTCACCGCTTCGGTCTGCTGCGTCTCAGAAGTCACCAGGAGAGTGTCAGGTCCGTCGTGATGGTTTCCCAGAGGGCGTCGAACCACTTCTGGGATTCCTCCACGAACGCCTGGTCCCGCCGGCCGGCCCGCTTGGCGAAGGAGAAGAGGAGGGACGCGGAGCCGAGGGCGTCGTACATCTCCAGGGTCTGGCTCTCCCACTCCTCCTCGCGCCGGGTCAGCATGTAGTAACCGATCAGCGCCTCCTCGTCGTTGAGCAGGTACAGCTTGACCGGCGGGGTGAAGGGCAGCGCGCGGAAGGACACGTGCACATCGATGCCGTGCGTGGCGCGCAGGGCCTGCAGGTTGTGCTGGAGCACGCGGGCCTGGGAGTTGCGCTGGGCCAGCCAGCGCTCGTGGACCGGGTCCTCGTCGCCCGCGTCGCGGCCGTCGACCGGCACGGGGAAGGCGAGGTTGATCCGCCGGGACGGCAGCATGATGCGCACGTCGATCGCCTCGGGGCGGATGCGGCCCTCGTGGATGTGCCGGACCGGTTCGCCCACCGCCAGCATGAAGCTCTCCGCGGTGAGGCATACGGCGTCGATCCGCACGCGGGGCGTGGAGAACGCCTCCGTCAGCCGCGGCGCCAGCCCCGCCATCGTCGGCTGGGGCTCCTCCCGTGCCGGTGCGGGCGCGGCGATCCGGGGCGGGCTGCCCTTGCTGACGTTGCTGAGGAGCCCGTCGTCCTGGAGGGCGCGCAGGGCCTGGCGGACGGTGCCGCGCTCCACGCCGAACTCCTCGGCCAGCTCGGCCTGTGTGGGCAGCCGGTCGCCCGCCTTCAGGTCACCCCTGCGGATGCGTTCCCGCAGGATGTCGGCGATCTCCTGGGCCGAGAGCCTGCTGCTGCCGTTCACTGACACGTTCTCCTGGGCCACGGCCAAACGCTACAACTGTGATCCATCTAAAGGGAGTTGTTTGAAAGTTGTTTATGAGCAGGGGCCAAGTGGGGACAACTTCAGTGAAGTTGGTTGCCAACTTGGCGGAGTTGGCGGAAGTTAGCGTTCCGTTTGCTCGGCCGTCGGCCGTCGGCCGTCGCCGCCACGGGGCCGCCCGCACCGTCACCCCGTTCCACCGTCTCTGCCCGAAGGGGGTACACCATGCCCGTCATCGCCCTGATCTCCGCCGTCGTCGTCGTCACCGTCGAGCAGCTCGTCCAGTGGAGGTACGGCGCGGCCGGCCTCCTCGGCCTGCTGCTGGTCACCGTGGGCATCCACGCCAACCGGCCCGGCGTCAGCTCCGCCGGAGCGGTGCTGCTCGCACTGCTCGTGACCCGCCCCGCCCTGTGACCGGGCCGCCCCGGCCACCAGGGGGCCGCGGCCGGCCCGGCCGAACCGCTGCGGGAGACGTCAGTCCGTGAGCTCCAGCTCCGAACTGATCGTCTCCCACAGTGCGTTGAACCACAGCCGGGACTGCTCGACGAAGGCCGTGTCGCGCCGCCCGGCGCCCCGCTCGAAGGCGAACAGCATCGACCGCATGCCCTGCGTGTCGTACGTCGGCAGGCTCTCCCGGCCGATCTGCGCCTCGCTGCGGGCCACCGTGTAGTAGGCGAACAACGCCTCGGCGTTGTTGAGCAGGTACAGCTTCACCGGCGGGGTGAAGGGCAGCGCGCGGAAGGTCACGCGCACGTCGATGCCGTGCGTGGCGCGCAGGGCCTGCAGGTTGTGGCGGAGCACCTGCCCCTGGGCGTTGCGCTGGGCCAGCCAGCGCTCGTGCACCGGGTCCTCGTCCCCCCGCCGCCCGCCGACCGGCACCGGGAAGGCCAGGTCGATGTTCCGGCTGGGCAGCAGGACGCGGACGTCGACCTTGGCCGGTTTCAGTCGCCCCGTGTGGATCTGCCGCAGCGGTTCGCCGATGGCGAGGGTGAGGGAGACGGCGGTCAGGCAGACGGCGTCGATCTCCACGTGGTCCGCCTCGAAGGCGGCCGTCATCCGGGGCGCGAGCGCCACCGTGGTGGGCTGCGGCGGGGCGGCGGGGCCCGCCGGGGCCCGGTCGGCGCGGTCCGCGACGGTCGCGGGCGCCCCCTTGGAGACGTTGGTCAGCAGGTGTTCCGACTGGAGGATGCGCAACGCGCCCCGCACGGCCTGCCGCTCGACGCCGAACTCGGCGGCCAGCTGTGCCTGCGTGGGCATGCGCTGGCCCGGCCGCAGCGCTCCGGACCGGATCCGGGCGCGCAGCTCGTCGGCCACCTCACGATGCGTCCGCTGTGGCCGCTGCGGCTTCTTCCGTCCATGGACGGAGGCGTGTTCCGGCTCCACGGCCAAACACTACAACTTCCCGCCATCTTCCGGCAGTTCCTCAGAGGGTGGTTATAGGACTCCTCCAAGTGGAGATAACTAAAAGCAAGTTGGTCACCAACTTGCCCAACCTGGCAGACCCACAGAGGGGTTGGCTCACCAGGAGGGCGAGGGGGGAGGCCACCGGACAAAGGGGGACCGCCATGCCGCTCGCCGCCGTCGTCGTCGCCGCCCTGGCCATCGGGTTCGAGCAGCTCGTCCAGTGGAGGTACGGCCCGATGGGGATCATCGCCTTCGTCGCCCTCACCGTGGGCATCAAGGCACGGAACACCATGATCGGCGGCATCGGCGCGGTCATCCTCGTGATGCTCTTCGCCCAGTCCGGCTGACGGCACTCCGCACGGACCGCCGGCCGGGCTCCCTTCCGGAGGGGAGCCGGGAGCCCGCCGACGGCGCACCACCACCACAACCACAACTGAACAGCTCGCTACGGATGCACGACCACGCCCACCCGTCACCGGCGGAAGGAGGAAGCGGCAGCAGGAGCGCGCACGCGACCACGCACCGCGCGGCCACGCGACCGCGCCCGAACAACAACAGCGACAGCACTCAGAAGATGTCCGGGCACCACGGTCGCCTGGACGTACGCAGCAGGGCGTCGGCCTGACGGGCGGCGCCCGCTCGTCCTTCCCGGACCCGGCCCAGCGCAGCGAGCCGCACCGCCGACTCGTCGCCGAGCCACAGCGTCGCCAGGTCCGCGACGTCCAGGGAGAGATCCGGGTCCTCGGTGGTCGGCGCACAGGTGCCGGAGCCGTCCGCCGACGCCTCCAGCCGGTACCGTCCACCGGCCAGTCCGCCCGCGTCGGCCACCTCCAGCACCAGCGGCCCCGCCGCCCCGTACGTCCGCGCCTCCAGCGCCCGGACGACATCGAGGATGCGCACCCACAGCCAGTCGGCCTGTGTGGTGACGGCGGCGGCGCGCGGGTCGGGCAGGAAGTGCGGGAGCAGGTCGTCGGGGGCCCGGTAGCCGGTCCGGACCGCGACCACCCAGTCGATCGAGCAGAGGTACCGCCACAGCGCCCGCTCGGCGGCCGGGGTCACCCCGGTCAGCCACTTCACCCGGACCGTGTTCAACGGCTGCTTGCCGTCGCCCCACTTGCCGTCCGTGGTGTAGGCGGCCATGCCCTCGACCTCGCCGCCGGCCGAGCGGTGGATCACGTAGTACGGCTCGTGGAACGTCGCGTGGGAGCGCACGGCGCCGGTGGTGGTCCTCCACCACAGCTCGTCGCGGCTCACCGCGCCCGGCTGGGACCGGCGCAGCCGCTCGTGCAGTCCGGGGCCGTGCTTGCGGACGTCCTCGGCGTCCGCCAGGTCGATGCGGCCGCCGTCCTCCGGGCCCGCCCAGCGCGGGTCGAGCCCGGCGCGCGGCACGTCGACCGTCCACTCGGTGGTCCAGGTGGCCGGGCCGAAGCCGTACCGCCCGTAGATCGGGTACTCGGCGGCGATCAGCGTGGCGACGACGTCCCCCCGCTCCTTCGCCGCGGCGAGGTCCTGGGCCATCATCCGGGTCAGCAGCCCGCGCCGGCGGTGGGTCGGGGAGACGGTGACGTTGGTGACCGCGTCGGCCGGCACGACCGCCCCGCCGGCCACCGTGAGCTCCTGCGCGAAGGAGCGGAAGGTGGCGACGCAGCGCCCGCCGTCGAAGGCGCCCACCGAGCGGCCGGGCGTGAACTGCGCCCGACGCGCGTCGAGCACCTCCTCGGGCGTGGTCGGCTCGTGCAGGAAACCGATGTTCATGGCCCGGTTCCAGTCGGCGAACTCGGACTCGTCGATGGGGCGCACGTCGATGTCGGCACGGGAGGTCATGGGGCCACGTTAGGTCGGTCTCGCGGCGGGTGTCGACGCGGTTTCCCGGGCCTCGGACCTCACACCAGCAGGTCGTCGACCTGCGCCTCCCCCTCCCGGTACCGCCGGGTGATCTCCGCCCCGCACGCGTCGGCGGTGCGCTGCAGCCGCTGCCGCCGCCGCGACACCTGCTGCTCGTACCCCGTCAGCCGGGCCATCGCCGTGTGCAGCTCGCCGTCCGTGCGCGCGCCCAGGTCGGACAGCTCCACCTCGCCGAGCATCTCGGCGGCCAGCCGCCGGTACTCCTCGCCGCGCGGCGTGCCCAGCGTGAGGTGGCGGGCGGAGGACCGGTGGCGTGCCGGGGTGTCGCGCAGGATCTCCGGCAGCCGCTGCACGACGGAGGTCTCCCCCGGCGCGACGGCCGCGGGCGCCCCCGCCGGCAGGTCGCGCCGGGCCAGCTCCGCGCGCAGGATGTCGATCCGCCCCTGCAGCAGCCGCCGTACGTAGCTGAGGTCGGCCTCGTCGCGCTGCGCGTCCCGCCGTGTCGCGCGCAGCTCCGCCAGGCTCAGCCCGGTCAGACCGTCCTCCGTCCCGTCCCCGGGCAGCGCGGGGCTGTCCGTGCGTTGCGTGGGCGGCCGGCGGAACTCCCGTTCCCCCGCGCCCTCTTGGGTCAACGCGACAGCCGCAGACGGCTGCCCGGTCCCCGGTGTGCTCATGTGCCTCAACCGTCCCCTCGACCGGCATGTGCCAGCATGGTGCCACCCTGAGCGGCCGCAATGTATCCGAGTGGCCCCGATCCGCCCCAGATGGGCGCTAAGGAGTAAAAATAGCCCGACCGGGTCGTCCCGCGGGCCGCCGTCGGTCGTCTGTTCGCGGACCGGCATCATGGGCGTATGCGTGCGGTGGTGCAGAGGGTGGACGGCGCGAGCGTCGTCGTGGACGGCGAGACCGTGGGGGAGATCGAGGGCGAGGGTCTGTGCGTCCTGGTCGGCGTCACCCACGAGGACACCGAGGAGAAGGCGGCGCAGCTCGCCCGCAAACTGTGGTCGGTCCGGATGCTGAAGGACGAGAAGTCCTGCAGCGACGTCGGCGCCCCGCTCCTGGTGATCAGCCAGTTCACCCTCTACGGAGACGCCCGTAAGGGCCGCCGCCCCACCTGGAACGCGGCCGCCCCCGGCGACCTCGCCGAGCCGCTGGTCGACGAGGTGGTGGCGCAGCTGCGCGCGCTGGGCGCGACGGTGGCGACGGGCCGGTTCGGCGCGCAGATGCGGGTGTCGCTGACGAACGACGGCCCGTTCACCGTGCTGCTGGAGATGTGAGCTCCGCGTCCTGAGCCGCGCGGGTCAGGGTTCGACGACGGTCTCCTGCGCGGCGGCCGTGTCGCCGGCGAGCAGCCGGGCGTCCACCGGGACGTTCCGCTTCACCAGCGCGAGAGCGACCGGGCCCAGCTCGTGGTGGCGTACGGAGGTCGTGATGAAGCCGATCCTCCGGCCGTCCGGGCCGTCGTCCGCGAGGCGCAGCTCGGTGCCCGGCGCGGGCAGGTGCACCTCGCTGCCGTCCAGGTGCAGGAAGACCAGCCGACGCGGCGGCTTGCCCAGGTTCTGCACCCGGGCGACCGTCTCCTGGCCCCGGTAGCAGCCCTTCTGCAGATGCACGGCGGAACCGATCCAGCCCAGCTCGTGCGGGATGGTGCGGTGGTCGGTCTCGAAGCCGAGCCGCGGCCGGTGCTGCTCGACCCGCAGCGCCTCGTGGGCGAGGAGTCCGGCGGCCGGTCCCGCCTTCCGCGCGTACGCCTCCAGGTCACCGCGGGGCAGGAACAGGTCCCTGCCGTACGGCGTCTCGCGCACCACCGCGCCCTCCGGCACCTCGGCGATGGACCCGGCGGGCAGGTGCACCACCGCGATGTCCTCGGTGCGGTCGGCGACCTCGACCCGGTAGAAGAACTTCATCGACTCCAGGTACGCGATCAGCGCCTCCTGGGTGCCGGGCTCGACGTGCGCCCAGGTCGTCCCGCCGTCGTCGACCAGGTAGAGCGCGTGCTCGATGTGGCCGTTGGCGGACAGGATCAGCGCCTCGGTGGCCTGGTGCGGCGGCAGCTCCTGGACGTGCTGGGTGAGGAGCAGGTGGAGCCAGCCGAGCCGCTCGGGTCCGGAGACGGTGACGACCCCGCGGTGGGACAGGTCGACGAAGCCGGTGCCGTCGGCGAGGGCGCGCTGCTCGCGGAACAGGTCGCCGTAGTGGGCGGCCACGCCTTCGTCCACGCCCTCGGCGGGGACGGCGCCGGGCAGGGTCAGCAGAGGGCTTTTCATACGCCTAGCCTACGACTCGGCAGGTGACGCCTTCAGGGAGCAGTCCTGGCACCGGCCGAAGATCGCGAAGTGCTTCATGTCGGTGTCGAAGCCGAAGACGTCCCGCAGCTTCTCCGTGAACTCGGCGGCCACCTCCACGTCCGCCTCGATCACCTTGGTGCAGTCCCGGCAGACCAGGTGCAGGTGGTGGTGGCGGTCGGCGAGGTGGTAGGTCGGCGCGCCGTGCCCGAGGTGGGCGTGGCTGACCAGGCCCAGCTCCTCCAGCAGTTCCAGCGTGCGGTACACGGTGGAGATGTTGACCCCCGACGCCGTCTTCCTCACTTCCACGAGGATGTCGTCGGGGGTCGCGTGCTCCAGGGTGTCGACGGCTTCGAGCACGAGCTGGCGCTGGGGCGTCAGCCGGTAGCCGCGCTGCCTGAGGTCGCTCTTCCAGTCGGTGCTCACCACACCACGAGTCTAGGGCCTGGCCCCCGAAGCGTTCGGGGGCCGGGCCGACCGGGTCCGGACGCGTCCGGTGCGGCCTACTTGAAGAACGCGATGCCGTCGTCCGGCAGGTCGTCGGGCAGGGCCTTGGCCCAGCGCTCGACCTCCTCCGGGGTGACGACCTTCTTCAGGTGCGCCGACATGTAGGGACGCAGCTCCACCTCGGGGGTCTGCTTCTCGCCGACCCACATCAGGTCGCTCTTGACGTAGCCGTACAGCCGCTTGCCGCCGGTGTACGGGCCGGAGGCGGCCGTGCGCGCGACGGCGTCGGTCACCAGGTCGATCTGCGGCTTCTTGTCGGCCATCTCGCCGTACCAGACCTCGACGACGCCGTCGTCGCGGACCATGGTCACCTCGACCTTGCGGTCGGCGTCGATGCGCCAGTAGCCGTGCTCCGACTCCAGCGGGCGGACCTTGTTGCCGTCGCCGTCGAGCACCCAGGTGCGCGAGGAGTACTCCAGGAAGTCCCGCCCGTCATGGGTGAAGGTGACCTCCTGGCCGAAGTTGCACTTCTCGGCGCCGGGGAAGTCGTGCACGCCCGCACCCGCCCAGTTGCCGAGCAGGAACGCGAGCGGGACGAGGTCCTTGTGCAGGTCGGACGGAATTTCGATCATGAGCGGAACTTCCTGGCGTCGGTGATCAGCGCTGGCCCTGGTACAGCTTCTTCACGGTCAGCCCGGCGAAGGCGAGAACGCCGACGGCGACGAGGACCAGCAGAATTTCGAAGAAGAGGATCACGGGGTGCTCCTTGAGCGGGGGTGCGAGGGTGTGCACAGGACCGGCCCCCAGCTTACGCGGCGGGGGACGGCACCCGTCGTGGGAGGTGGTCCCCTGACTACCATGCGGTCATGGCGAAGAAGCTCGTGATCAAGGTGACCGCCGGGGCCGACGCACCCGAGCGCTGTTCTCAGGCGTTCACGGTGGCCGCGGTGGCGGCGGCCAGCGGCGTCGAGGTGTCCCTGTGGCTCACCGGGGAGTCGGCGTGGTTCGCGCTGCCGGGGCGGGCCGCCGAGTTCGACCTCCCGCACGCCGCTCCGCTGCCCGATCTGCTGGACTCCGTCCTCGCGGCCGGCCGGGTCACGCTGTGCACCCAGTGCGCGGCCCGCCGGGACATCACGGAGCAGGACGTCCTCGAGGGCGTGCGGATCGCGGGCGCGCAGGTCTTCGTGCAGGAGGCCATGACGGACGGCGTCCAGGCGCTCGTGTACTGACGGGCCTACCGGGGCCCCTTCTTCCCGTCCAGCTCGTCCCACCACTCGTCGGACTGCGGGTCGCCCGAGGGGGCGTCCCACCAGCGGTCCTCGGGGCCCCGCCGGTTGGCGACCACCGCGGCGACCGGCGGGATCACCATGGCGACCAGGCACATCGCCACGGCGGCCGGCACCGACCAGAGCCGTACGACGCCCCAGGCCAGGACGAACAGCCCGATGCAGCCGCCCATCAGCACGAAGTAGGCGTGGCGCCTGCGCGCGTACATGTCTCCAGCGTAGATCCGGACATGCCGAAGGGCCGCGTCCTCGAGGACGCGGCCCTTCGTACGAGCCTCGCTCAGACCGCGATCGCGACCTCGGCCAGGCCGCCCTGCTGGGCGACGACCGTGCGGTCGGCGGTGCCGCCGGGCACCAGGGCGCGGACGGTCCAGGTGCCCTCCGCCGCGTAGAAGCGGAACTGTCCGGTCGCGGAGGTCGGGACCTCCGCGGTGAACTCGCCGGTCGAGTCGAGCAGGCGGACGTACCCCGTCACCGGCTCGCCGTCGCGGGTCACCTGACCCTGGATGGTGGTCTCACCGGGCTTGATCGTCGAGGCGTCCGGGCCGCCGGCCTTCGCACCGCACATGTCTTAACTCCTGAAGGGGTCGGGAGGGTTACTTGCCGGGGCCGAGCTCGATCGGCACGCCGACGAGGGAGCCGTACTCGGTCCAGGAGCCGTCGTAGTTCTTGACGTTCTCCACGCCGAGCAGCTCGTGCAGCACGAACCAGGTCAGCGCGGAGCGCTCACCGATGCGGCAGTAGGCGATGGTGTCCTTGGCCAGGTCGACGTCCTCGGCGGCGTAGAGCTCCTTGAGCTCCTCGTCCGACTTGAAGGTGCCGTCGTCGTTGGCGTTCTTGGACCACGGGATGTTCTTGGCGCTCGGCACGTGGCCCGGGCGCTGCGACTGCTCCTGCGGCAGGTGGGCCGGGGCGAGCAGCTTGCCGGAGAACTCGTCGGGCGAGCGCACGTCGACCAGGTTCTGCGCGCCGATGGCGGCCACGACGTCGTCGCGGAAGGCACGGATGGACGTGTCCTGCGGCGTGGCCTTGTACTCGGTCCTCGGCCGCTCCGGCACCTCGTCGCCGGGGACCAGCTCGCGGGCGTCGAGCTCCCACTTCTTGCGGCCGCCGTCGAGGAGCTTGACGTTCTCGTGGCCGTACAGCTTGAAGTACCAGTACGCGTACGAGGCGAACCAGTTGTTGTTGCCGCCGTAGAGGACGACCGTGTGGTCGTTGGCGATGCCCTTGTCGGACAGGAGCTTCTCGAAGCCGGCCTGGTCGATGAAGTCACGGCGGACCGGGTCCTGCAGGTCCTGGGTCCAGTCGATCCGGATGGCGTTCTTGATGTGGTTCTTGTCGTAGGCGGACGTGTCCTCGTCCACCTCGACGATCACGATGGTCGGGTCGTCCAGGTGCTCCTGGAGCCAATCGGCGTCGATCAGGACGTCGCTGCGGGCCATGCTGTTCTCCTCCGGGGCAGGTGCGGGGGGCGTGCGGGTACGAGGGTGCGTACGCGCCCGGACCGGGGCGGCGCACGGGTCCCCTCGACGGGAATGCGGACGGAAGACGCGTCCGCTCAGAAAGTGCGACAGAGCATGGCGGCGACACGGCACAGGTCCACTGCCCGCCGCTTCGTGAGATCCGCCTGTCCCCTCGAACGGAGGACGCTCGTCTGACACTGCATGGGGACGATCGTAGGGACGGACCGGTGCCCCTGTCACCGACGTGTCGCATGCTGAGACGAGATCGTCCACGGGTCGATACCATGACCGGAAAAACCGCCCGCCGCACCGGGACCGCGTCCACCGTCCACGCCGTCCCATCTGTCCAGCGGACGTCTCCGTCTCGCCCACCGGACACCCGTCACCCGGCCAGCCGCACGTCCGTCCCCGTCACCGTGACGTCCACGCCGTCCGCGGCCGCCTGCACCTTCTCCAGCCGGATCCCGCCCGGCAGCCCGTCGATGCTCTGCTCGAAGTCGGTGATCCGCCGCACTCGCGACTCGGCGGCCTCCACCCCGCCCAGCACCGGCAGCGCGTCGGCCCGCACGCGCACCGTGTTCCCGTCGACGACGGTCACCGAGCTGAGCACGGGCACCGGCCCGGGCAGCTTCTTGCCGAACACGGTGGCCTCCAGCGTGACCTCGATCTTCCCGTTCCCCCCGTCGGACAGCGCCACCACCTCGGCGGTGATGCCGGGCGCCACCTGCCGGGGCTCGGCCTTCGCGGCCTTCAGCAGCTCGTCGTAGGCCAGGGTCGCCGTACCGGTGGCGCTGTCCGCGACGGCGGAGCCGAAGTCACCGGAGAACTCGACGCCCCGCAGATCGGCCCGCAGATCGGCGATCCGGATCGTCCCGCTTCCCTCCCCGGTGCCGGCCTCGTAGTCCGAGATACCGACCCGCACCTCGTCGAACGAGCCGCCGAGCACCTGGGTGAGGAAGGGGAAGCCCGTGATGTCCACGTCGGGGGTGGAGGCCAGGCCCTCGGTGGCCCGGAGGCGGTCGGCGACCTCGCCCTCGGCGACGTGAACGGCGACGCGGTCGACGGCGACGAAGATGCCGCCGAGTATCACGGCGATGACGAGCAGTGTTCGCAGTGCGCGCATGCGGAGTTCCCCACCTGACGTGTGCCCGGCGACCGGCGGCCGCCCTCACGCGAGCGTAATGCGGGGACCGTGGGGGAGCGGAGGATTGTGGATCACCTGTGACAGGGACGCCTCAGACCCGCTCGACGCGAGGCACGAAAGCCCACGGAGGGCCGGGCCGGCGCACACCATGCACGGTGGTGCGGGCGCGCGCGGCGGGGAGGGGACGGGGGCGGAGCGGGCGCCCGCACAGCGGCCGGCGCGTCCCCGCCCCCGGCATCGGGCGGCCTCAGGCGAACAGGCGGCCCAGGACGTGGACGGCCGGACCCGCCGCTGCCAGAGGCAGGGCGACGCCCGCTGTGAAGTGGACGAAGCGGGACGGGTAGTCGTAGCCGGCCACCCGGTGGCCGATCAGCGCGCAGACCGCCGCCCCGGCCCCCGTCAGGGCCCCGTCCGTCGACATCCCGCCGGCCACGTATCCCGCACCGGCCGCCGCCGCCAGCGCGACCACCACCGACGCCGCCGTCGCCACCGGCAGCGCCCGCGCGACCATCGCCGCCGCCACCGCGACCGCCCCCACGACCACCGCGTCCGCGTCCGCCGCGAGGTAACCGCCCGCCGCGATCGCCAGCGCCGCCGCGACCACCGTCGCCATCAGGCCGTACATCCGCTCGTCGGGGTCCGCGTGCGACCGCAGCTGCAGCGCCAGCGACAGCAGCACCCACACTCCCAGCGCCCCCAGGATCGCCGCGGGCGACCGGTCCGCGACCAGCATCGCCGCGTCCGCGACCAGCGCCCCCAGGAACCCGAGGGCGATGCCCTGCCGCGCCGGCCACATCCCGTTGAGCCGGAACCACCCCGCCGCGGTCACGCCCTGCAGCACCACCAGCGGCACGAGCAGCGCGTACGTCCCCAGCGCGGCCCCGCCGGCCAGCAGCAGACCGAGCACCGCCGTCAGCACCGCGGGCTGCATCCCGGGCTCGATGATCGGCGACCGTCCCTCGGCCCGAGCCCGCTGCGCGTCGGTCACGCGGGAGTTCCCGGCGAGGGTGGCCGGACCGTATTCGGGCTCGCCCTCCCCCACCGGAGCGGGCTCCGGCGCCTGCGCGGGAGCAGCCGCAGGAGCGGTCGCGGGAGCAACCGCGGGGGCGATCCCCTGCGGAGGCAGACAGGACGTCTCCTCAGCCGCCGCCACCGGCGGCTGCATCTGCGTCTCCCACGTCTGCCCCTGCCACTGCTGCGTGTGCTGCTGGTCCACGTACGGATCGTCGTACTGCTGCCCCGGCCACGCCTGCGGCTGGGACTGCGGCTGCTGGTAAGGCGCGTACGGATCCGGCGCCCCGTAGGTCCCGTAGGTCCCGTGAGTCCCGTGAGTCCCGTGAGTCCCGTAGGCCCCGTGGCCCTCCGGAGCCTCATAGTCCCCCTGGCCCCCGGGAACCTCGTGCCCCCCGTGGCCATGGCCCTCATGGCCCCCGTACGACCCGTACGGCTGGTTCGTCATCCCTCACCCTCCTGCGAACGGCGGAAGCACCTCGACCGTGCCGCCGTCGGCCAGCCGTACCGTCTCATGCGCGCGCTTTCCCACGGGATCACCGTCGACGAGGAACGAGCACCTCAGCAGCACGCGAGTGAGCTCGCCGGGATGCCGTTCGCGCACGGCGGCGAGCGCGTCGGCGAGCGTGCCCGCCTCGTACGGCTCCTCGGCCACCCCCGCCGCGGCCTTGGCGGCGGCCCAGTACCGCACCGTGACCTTTGCCATCTGCTGGTTCCTCGATCGGTTGACGGTGAACACGGTCAGGCTAGCCCGCCCGGGCGGCCGCCCAGTCCCCGATGCGCCCCAGCAGCGGCTCGGGCGCCGCGTTCTCCGCGTGCCCCATGCCGTGCTCGACCCACAGCTCCCCGTGCTCCCCGGCGGCATCCGCCAGCATCCGGGGATGGTCGAGCGGGAAGTAGGCGTCCCGGTCCCCGTGCACGACCAGCAGCGGCGTCGGCGCGATCCGGGGGACGGCCTCGACGGGGGACAGCGGCACGGGGTCCCACTGCCGGTGGTGGATGCGGGTGCGCAGCCCGTACCGCCCGACCAGCCGCCCGGAGGGCCGCGTCACCAGCCAGTGCAGCCGCCGCATGGGCGGGGTCCCCCGGTAGAACCAGCGCGCCGGCGCGCTCACCGAGACGACGGCGTCCACCCCGCCGGCCTCCAGCGCGGCGTGCCGCAGCACCACCGAGCCGCCCATGGAGAACCCCACGGTCACCACCCGTGTGTGCCCCAGCTCCCGCGCCCACCCGACCGCCGCGGCGAGGTCGAGCACCTCACGGTCGCCCACGGTGGAGTGTCCGCCGGACCGCCCGTGCCCCCGGAAGGAGAACGTGACGACGGCGCCGTACCGCGCGAGGACCCGTGCGACGCGCCGCACGTGGGGCCGGTCCGCGTCCCCGGTGAACCCGTGCGCGACCACGAGAGCGAGCCCCGGGGAATCATCCCGGACCCCCTTCCCGTCACCGTTCCCGGAACCTTTTCCGGAACCGTTCGGTGAACCGCCCTCTCCCCGTTCGTATACGGAATCGATCGCCACGCCGTCCGCCGTGCGCAAGAACGTCCGCATCGACGCACCACCCTGCGTGACACTCCGCGTCCCGGGATGTGGACCCGTGGTGGATCGCGCCACATGACCTGCCGCATCGGTGCCCATGTCAGCTATTCTGCTGCGAAGAGGACTCGGGCAGTGAAGCCCCCGGGTCCTTTTGTGCTTTCGGAAGCGTTGTATACGAAGGCGGGAAACCGCCCGGTGTACGGGCCGTCGAACGCACGCGGCAAGGCCGTGAACTCCCCCGCTGCCTCCATGGCGCGGGAGGTGCCCCATCGCAGGGACCCAGGAGGAACCAGACGTTATGGGCGAGCGAACCGTGCACGAACGCAGGACGGCCGCGTTCCGGGAAACCACGATCCGAGCAGGTGAGACGACCCGATGAGTTCCCTGCTGCTCCTGACCAACGCGCTCCAGCCGTCGACGGAGGTGCTCCCCGCCCTCGGTCTGCTCCTGCACAACGTCCGGGTGGCGCCCGCGGAGGGCCCGGCGCTGGTGGACACCCCCGGCGCCGACGTGATCCTCGTCGACGGCCGCCGCGATCTTCCCCAGGTCCGCAGCCTGTGCCAGCTGCTGCGCTCCACGGGCCCCGGCTGCCCGCTGCTGCTGGTGGTGACCGAGGGGGGCCTGGCCGCGGTCACCGCGGACTGGGGCATCGACGACGTGCTGCTGGACACCGCCGGCCCCGCGGAGGTCGAGGCACGGCTGCGCCTGGCGACGGGCCGCCGGCAGATCGTCGACGACGACTCGCCGATGGAGATCCGCAACGGCGACCTCTCCGTGGACGAGGCGACCTACTCCGCGAAGCTCAAGGGCCGGGTCCTGGACCTGACCTTCAAGGAGTTCGAGCTGCTCAAGTACCTCGCGCAGCACCCCGGCCGGGTCTTCACCCGCGCCCAGCTGCTCCAGGAGGTCTGGGGCTACGACTACTTCGGCGGCACCCGTACGGTCGATGTGCACGTGCGGCGTCTGCGCGCCAAGCTCGGCCCGGAGCACGAGTCGCTGATCGGCACCGTGCGGAACGTCGGTTACCGATTCGTTACGCCGGAGCGGGGGGAGCGCGCGTCCGAGGAGGCCAGGGCGAAGGGCGCCCGGCAAAAAACGGCGGAAGCGGACGAGACGGCCACACGGGACGCCGACGCCCTCCGGGCGAAGGCCTGACGGCCGCACGCCTGAGCGTCGCGTGCGCGCACACGAGCCGTTCCCCCCGGTTCACCACCTCCGGCACGCCCTGCCCGGAGGGAATATATCCGCGTAGACTCCGCGCGTGGCCAAGGTAACCAGGGATGACGTGGCGCGACTGGCGGGGACGTCCACCGCCGTCGTCAGCTATGTCATCAACAACGGACCCCGGCCGGTCGCCCCGGCCACGCGCGAGCGGGTGCTCGCAGCGATCAAGGAACTGGGGTACCGGCCCGACCGCGTCGCCCAGGCGATGGCGTCCCGGCGCACGGACCTCATAGGCCTGATCGTGCCGGACGCCCGCCAGCCGTTCTTCGGGGAGATGGCGCACGCGGTCGAACAGGCCGCGTCCGAGCGCGGGAAGATGGTGCTGGTCGGCAACTCCGACTACATCGGCGAGCGCGAGGTCCACTATCTGCGCGCCTTCCTCGGCATGCGGGTCTCGGGGCTGATCCTGGTCAGCCACGCGCTGAACGACCTGGCCGCCGCGGAGATCGAGGCGTGGGACGCCCGGGTGGTGCTGCTGCACGAGCGGCCGGAGGCGTTCGACGACGTCGCCGTCGTCACCGACGACATCGGCGGCGCCCAGCTCGCCGTGCGCCACCTGCTGGAGCACGGCTACGAGTACGTCGCCTGCGTCGGCGGCACCGCGGAGACCCCCGCCGTCGGCGACCCGGTCTCCGACCACGTCGAGGGCTGGCGGCGCGCGATGGAGGAGGCCGGCACCGCCACCGAGGGCCGGCTCTTCGAGGCCCCGTACAACCGCTACGACGCCTACCGGGTCGCCCTGGACATCCTGTCGGGGCCGCGGCGGCCGCCCGCGATCTTCTGCTCCACGGACGACCAGGCCATCGGTGTGCTGCGCGCCGCCCGGGAGCTGCGCATCGACGTGCCGGGCGAGCTGGCGGTCGCCGGGTTCGACGACATCAAGGAGGCGGCGCTCGCCGACCCGCCGCTGACCACGGTCGCCTCCGACCGTCCGGCGATGGCCCGTGCGGCGGTGGACCTGGTGCTCGACGACGGCCTGCGGGTGGCGGGCTCGCGCCGGGAACGTTTCAAGATCTTCCCGTCCCGCCTGGTGGTCCGCCAGTCCTGCGGCTGTTCCTAGCCCCCGGGGTCCGGGGGCCGGCCGGGACCCGTCGCACCGGATCTGCGGCCGCGCCGGGTCTCATACCGGGCATACGCACTTCTGCCGGACTTCTCAGCGAGGACTCAGGCAGCTCTCATCGACGGGCGGGACGCTCAGGAGCATGAGCGAGAACTCCCGCCCGAGCGGCGCCCCCGAGTACGGCCCGTCCCAGGTGAACCCCGAGTGGCCGCCCCCGTCGGCCTACGCGCCCCCGGCCCCGCGGCCCGCGGACGGCCCCGCCGCCGCGGCCCCGGCGCACCGGCGGAACCGGGGCCCGGCCAAGCTGCTGGTCGCCGTGGCGATCGTCGCCGCCGCGATCGGCGGTACCACCGCCTACGGAGTGCAGGAGCTGGCCGGCGGCTCCACCACCGGCGTCAGCGCGTCCTCCGCCGCCGGGACCGACGTGGTGCCGGCGTCCCTCGAGGGGACGGTGGCCGGGGTCGCCGAGGCGGTCGGCCCGAGCATCGTGGAGATCACGGCCGCCTCGTCGTCCGGTTCGGCCACCGGGTCCGGTGTGATCGTCACCGAGGACGGCGAGGTCGTCACCAACCACCACGTGGTGGCCGGCGCCTCCCGGATCCAGGTGCGCACCGACGACGGCAGGACCTACGACGCACGGATCGTCGGCACCGACAGCAGCAAGGACCTGGCGCTGATCGAGCTGGAGGACGCCTCCGGCCTGAAGGCCGCCACGCTCGGCGACTCCGACGGCGTGCGGGTCGGCGACCAGGTCGTCGCGATCGGCTCCCCCGAGGGCCTGACCGGCACGGTGACCAGCGGCATCGTCTCCGCCCTCGACCGTGACGTCACGGTGTCCACGGACGAGAGCCAGGGGCAGCGCGACGGCGGGTGGCCGTTCGAGTACGGCGGCCGGCAGTTCAACGGCGACACCGGCGACTCCACGACCACGTACCAGGCCATCCAGACCGACGCCTCGCTGAACCCGGGCAACTCCGGCGGCGCGCTGATCGACATGAACGGCGCCGTCATCGGCATCAACTCCGCGATGTACGCGCCGAGCGGCGCCGAGTCCTCCGCCGCGGGCAGCGTGGGGCTGGGCTTCGCCATCCCGGTGAACACGCTCAAGGCGGACCTGCCGGACCTGCGGGCCGGTGCGACGAACTGACGCACCGGACGGGAAACGTGCGACGCTGAGGATCCGACAGCCCCTCCCCTCCCCCGCCGCGCCCGCCGCGCGGCGCGCAGACGAAGGACCCGCCACCCGATGAGCCCCGCAGACGGCGACCGTGCCCCGCAGCGCATCCTGATCGTCGACGACGAGCCGGCGGTGCGCGAAGCACTCCGGCGCAGCCTGGCCTTCGAGGGATACGACACCGAGGAGGCCGTCGACGGCGTGGACGCCCTGGAGAAGACGGCGGCCCACCGCCCCGACCTCCTCGTCCTCGACATCCAGATGCCCCGGATGGACGGTCTGACCGCCGCCCGCCGCATCCGCGCCACCGGCGACACCACGCCGATCCTGATGCTGACGGCCCGGGACACCGTCGGCGACCGGGTGACCGGTCTGGACGCGGGGGCGGACGACTACCTGGTGAAGCCGTTCGAGCTGGACGAGCTGTTCGCCCGGATCCGCGCCCTGCTGCGGCGCAGCTCGTACGCGGCGGCGGTGGCCGCCTCCGCCGGGACCGACGACGTCCTCACCTTCGCCGGCCTGACCATGAACCTGGCCACGCGGGAGGTGACCCGCGCCGGACGCCCGGTGGAGCTGACCCGCACGGAGTTCACCCTGCTGGAGATGTTCATGGCGCACCCGCGCCAGGTGCTCACCCGTGAGCAGATCCTCAAGGCGGTCTGGGGCTTCGACTTCGAGCCGTCGTCCAACTCGCTGGACGTGTACGTCATGTACCTGCGCCGCAAGACCGAGGCGGGCGGCGAGCCGCGCCTGGTGCACACGGTGCGGGGGGTGGGGTACGTGCTGCGGCAGGGCGGCGCGGAGTGACCGGACCGGTACGCCGTTTCCGTGCCCTGCCGATCCGGGCGCGGCTGTCGCTGCTGGTCGCCGCGGCCGTGGCGTTCGCGGTGGCCGCGGTGTCGGTGACCTGCTGGTTCATCGTGCAGGGCAAGCTGTACGAGCAGGTCGACGAGGATCTGAAGAAGGCGACCGTGCTGCAGGGCCCGCAGCGGGTGGACGAGATCCGCAGCGCCCTCACCGACTGCACGCAGACGCCCCGCGACAGCGGCGCGGGCGGTTTCCAGTACACGTACTCGCAGGTGGTCAAGGAGGACGGCACGGTCTGCCTGTTCCCCAGCTCGGTGGGGAGCGTGAAGGTCACCGCGTCGGACCGCAGGGTGATCGAGAACGCGGGCAGCGGCTCGCGGGGCATCTTCCGCGACGGCGCCGACCAGGACGGCGGCGACGTCCGCGTGCTGACCCTGCCGCTGGTCATCAACGACCCCGCCACGCTGACCAGCACCCACGCGGCCGTCATCGTGGCGGTCCCGCTGAAGGGCACCCGTTCCACGCTCAACGACCTGGCGCTGATCCTGCTGCTGGTCTCCGGTGTCGGGGTGCTCGGCTCGGCCGCCGCGGGTCTCGCCGTGGCCCGCGCCGGACTGCGCCCGGTCGACAAGCTCACCGAGGCCGTCGAACACGTCGCCCGCACCGAGGACCTGGGCGTCCGCATCCCCGTGGAGGACGAGTCGGAGGACGAGATCGCCCGCCTGTCGCGCTCCTTCAACTCCATGACGTCCGCCCTCGCCAGCTCCCGCGACCTGCAGCAGCAGCTCATCGCGGACGCCGGGCACGAACTGCGCACCCCGCTCACCTCGCTGCGCACCAACATCGAACTGCTGACCCGCAGCGAGGACACCGGGCGGCCCCTGCCGCCCGCCGACCGCAAGGCGCTGCTGGACTCGGTGAAGGCGCAGATGACGGAGCTGGCCGCGCTCATCGGCGACCTCCAGGAGCTGTCCCGCCCGGACCCGGGCCACCAGGCGGGCCGTGCGGAGATCGTCGCCTGGCAGGACGTGGTGGAGGCGGCCCTGCGCCGGGCCCGGCTGCGCGGCCCGGAGCTGACCATCACGGCCGGCCTGAGCCCCTGGTACGTGCGGGCCGAACCGGCGGCGCTGGAACGGGCGGTGGTCAACGTGCTGGACAACGCGGTGAAGTTCAGCCCGCCGGGCGGCACGATCGAGGTGCGGCTCGCCGACGGGGTCCTCACCGTCCGGGACCACGGTCCGGGCATCGCGGCCGACGAACTCCCGTACGTCTTCGACCGCTTCTGGCGCTCCCCCGGCGCCCGCGCCCTGCCCGGCTCGGGCCTCGGCCTGTCCATCGTGGCGCGCACGGTGCAGCAGGCGGGCGGCACGGTCGCCCTCACCCCGGCGGAGGGCGGCGGCACCACCGCCACCATCCGCCTCCCGGGCGCCCCGACCCCGCCGCCCGAGGTGCCCGGCGGCCCGTGACACCCTGGGGCGCATGGCGAACCCACCGGACGGGCTGCCCGTCTACCGCGTCCTGACCGGCCCCGACGACGCCGCGTTCTGCCGGCGGGTCAGCGAGGCGCTCGAGCTGGGGTACCGGCTGCACGAGGGGCCCGCCGTGACCTTCGACGGGGAGCGGGTCATCGTCGCGCAGGCGGTCGTGTGGGACGTGGAGGGCTGAGAACGGAAAGGGCCGGTGCACGGCACCGGCCCTTTCCGTGAACGGGTCACTGCACGATCGTGATGCGGTCCGCCGCCGGCGGGGCCAGCGGGGAGCCGGCCGAGGAGTTGGCCGTGAGGTACTGCTCCAGGGCCGTCAGGTCGTCCTCGCCGACCAGGTCGTCCGTGCCTTCGCCCAGGGTGGGGAAGCCGTCGCCGCCGCCCGCGAGGAAGCTGTTCGTCGCGACGCGGTAGTCGGCCGACGGGTCGACCGGCTCGCCGTTCAGCCGGATCGAGTCCGTGACGACCCGGTCGGCGCCGGTCCTCGTCAGGTCCAGCGTGTAGGTGAGACCGTCGGACACCTGGAGGATCTTCGGCGCGGCCTCGTTCGGGCCGCTGACCTGCTCCTTGAGGGCCTGGATCAGCTGCTCGCCGGTGAAGGTCCGCAGGTTGACCGTGTTGGCGAACGGCTGGACCGTGAAGGCCTCCGCGAAGGTCACCACGCCGTCGCCCTCACCGCCGCTCGCCGCGTAGGTGAGCGGGGCGCGGATGCCGCCCGGGTTCATCAGGGCGAGGTCGGTCTCCGGGTCCAGCGTGCGGGCGTACTCCAGCTGCGCGTCGGCGATCAGGTCGCCCAGCGGGGACTCGGTGCCGTCCTTGACGATGTCGCCGGAGATGTAGCCGATCGGGCGGTTGCCGATCGGGGCGGCGAGGGTGTTCCACTTGTCGATCAGGCGGGTCATGTCGGGCGCCTTGGGGACGTCCCGGGTCACCACGTGGTTCGCGGACTTCACGGCCGTACGGGCGATGTCGCCGGTCCGGCGGTCGTACGTCAGCGTGGTGTCGGTGTAGAGCCGGCCGAAGGACGCGGCGGAGGTGACCATGCGGGGCTTGCCCGCCGGGTCGGGGACGGTGCAGACGTACGCGTTGTGGGTGTGGCCGGTGACCAGCGCGTCCACCTCGGGCGAGACGTTCTTCGCGATGTCCGCGATCGGGCCGGAGATGCCGTCGCCGGCGCCGGGGGCGTCGCAGTCGTAGTTGTAGCTCTGCGAGGCCGGGAAGCCGCCCTCGTGGATCAGCGCCACGATGGACTTCACGCCCTTGCGGCGCAGCTCCTCGGCGTACTTGTCGATCGTCTCGACCTCGTCCTTGAAGGCGAGGCCCTTGACGCCCTCGGCGGACACGATGTCCGGGGTGCCCTCCAGGGTCACGCCGATGAAGCCGACCTTGACGTCCTTCTTCTTCCACACCCAGTACGGCTTGAGGAGCGGCTTCCTCGTCCTCTCGTCGAGGACGTTGGCCGCCAGGTACGGGAAGTCGGCGCCCTTGAACTTCTTGTCCGTGTAGCAGCCGTCCGTCGGGTGGCAGCCGCCGTTCTGCAGGCGGGACAGCTCCTTCGCGCCCTCGTCGAACTCGTGGTTGCCGACCGAGGTGACGTCCAGTTCGAGCTTGTTCAGCGCCTCGATGGTGGGCTCGTCGTGGAACAGGCCCGAGATCAGCGGGGACGCGCCGACCATGTCGCCGCCGGCCGCGGTGATGGAGTACGGGTTGCCCTTGCGGGCCTGGCGCAGATGCGTCGCCAGGTACTCCGCGCCGCCCGCGTCGATCGTCCTCGTCGTGCCGTCCGGCTGGAGTTCGGTGACCCGGCCGGAGGAACCGGCGGGCGGCTCCAGGTTGCCGTGCAGGTCGTTGAAGGACAGCAGCTGCACGTCCTGGTAGCGGCTCGGCCGGTGGCCCTCGCCCTTGCCGTGCTGCTCGCCCGCGCTCGCCGCCCCGGGCAGGGCCGCGGCGGCCAGGGCGCCGACGGTGAGGACGCCGGCGGCGGTCACGAGGAGACGGTTCGTACGGCGTCTGCGGCGCGGGTGCGCCGGGGATGTGGCTGGCATACGCCCCCCTGTCGGTGCGAGTGGGTACCGGCGCAGCCTAGGGTCAACGCGCGTAGCGCGACAGGGCTTCCGGGTCACAGCCTGGTTTATCTTTCGCCGCGACCGCCGCCGTCGCCCGTGCGGCACGCTGCCGCCCCCTCGCCGCGCCGTCCCTTTACCCTCGTACGCATGACCAGCGACGCGTTCTCCCGGCCCGGCCGCCCCCGTTCGCTCCAGACGTGCACCGCGCTCGACCAGGCGCAGGCCGACGCGGTCCTCGCCCTGCTCGACGAGGCGGCGCGCGACGACGGCCGGCAGGCCGTGTCCGAGCAGGGCCGGCTGCAACTGCGCGGCGGCGAGCGGGAGGGCGTCTCGCACCTGCTGCTGACCGTCGGCGAAGAGCTCGCCGGGTACGCCCAGTTGCAGGACACCGACCCGGTGGAGCCGCCGGCCGCTGAGCTGGTGGTGCGCCCCTCGTACCGCGGGCAGGGGCACGGGCGGGCGCTCGGCACGGCGCTGCTCGCCGCGTCGGGCAAGCGGCTGCGGGTGTGGGCGCACGGCGGGCGCTCCGCCGCCCGGCACCTGGCGCAGGTGCTCGGTCTGACGCTGTTCCGCGAACTACGGCAGATGCGGCGGCCGTTGGCGGGCCTCGACCTGCCCGACCCGGTGCTGCCGGAGGGCGTGACCGTGCGCACCTTCGAGCCCGGCCGGGACGACGCGGCCTGGCTCGCGCTGAACGCCGCCGCGTTCGCCCACCACCCCGAGCAGGGCTCCCTCACCCAGCGGGACCTCGACGACCGCAAGGCCGAGCCGTGGTTCGACCCCGAGGGCTTCTTCCTCGCCGAGCGCGACGGACGGCTGATCGGCTTCCACTGGACCAAGGTGCACGCCGACGAGGGCCTCGGCGAGGTGTACGTCCTCGGCGTCGCCCCCGGCGCCCAGGGCGGCGGACTCGGCAAGTCCCTGACGACGATCGGGCTGCGCCACCTCGCCGACCGGGGTCTGCCCACCGCGATGCTGTACGTCGACGCCGACAACAAGGCGGCGGTGTCCGTCTACGAGCGGCTGGGCTTCGTCACCCACGAGACGGACCTGATGTACCGGACGGAGACCTGAGCGGACGGAGCGCGCGCCGCCGGACCGGTTCGGCGCGGCGCACCGCGACCGCGAGCAGCGCGGCGCACAGCAGCGCCCCGCGGTCGTGGGCGTCCGCCCGGCACGGGTCGCCCGGCGCGGTGAACAGCGCCCGGTCCGCGGGGCTCAGCAGCGGCGCGAGCACCGCCGCCACGAGCAGGGACCCGGCGGCCGCCTGACCCGGCCGGGGCGGCCCCGGCGGCGCACCGCGGGGGCCGCCCCGGCCGGGGCGAGGACGGCCGCCGCCCCCACCGTGACGTCCCCGGCCGGCCGCGAGGCACGCGCTCCTCCGCCGGCGCCTCGCCGCGGTGGCGCAGCCGCCCTCGTGCCCCGGCCCCGCGCAGGGCGTCGACCGGCCGGCGCGTACCGCCGGTACCGCTCCCCGAAGGCGCGCCGGCCGCCGTCGGCGCGACGGTGCGCAGCGGCGCGCCGTCGCTCCTCCTCCCGCTCACGTCCCCTCGTCGCACGGGCCCCGCCGACCGGTTCACGGATCGGCGGTTGACTTTCGCACCCCCTTGCATCACCCTTTCACTACTCAATTAGTGAAAGGGTGGTTGTCGAGTGGTCGACTACCGCATCGACCGGCGCAGCGGCGTGGCCACCTACGTCCAGATCGTGCAGCAGACCAAGCAGGCGCTCCGCCTGGGACTGCTGGCCCCGGGCGACAGGCTGCCCACGGCCCGCGAGGTCGTGGAGGCCACCGCCGTCAACCCGAACACCGTGCTGAAGGCGTACCGGGAACTGGAGCGCGAGGGACTGGTCGAGGCCCGGCGCGGCCTCGGCACCTTCGTGCGCCGCTCCCTCGGCGCCGCCCCCGCCGACTCCCCGCTGCGCGCCGAGCTGGAGGACTGGGCCGCCCGGGCCCGGGAGTCCGGTCTGGAGCGGGAGGACGTCGCCGCGCTGTTCACCGCCGTACTCGAGACGCACTATCCGGAGCAGGACGCGCGCCCCGCGCCTGCGCACACCCCACAGGGAGACCCCTCATGACCGTCCCGGCCCTCGAGGCGGACGCGCTCGGCAAACGCTTCGGCCGGCGCGCCTGGGCGCTGCGCGACTGTTCCTTCCGGCTGCCCGCCGGACGTGTGTGCGCCGTCGTCGGCCCCAACGGCGCGGGCAAGTCCACCCTGCTCGCGCTCGCCGCGGGACTGCTCGCCCCCACCGAGGGCACGGTCCGCGTGCTCGGCGCCGCCCCGGCCGAAGCCCGTCCCCGGGTGGGCTTCGTCGACCAGGGCAAGCCGCTGTACTCGCAGCTCACGGTCGCCGAGACGCTGCGCATGGGCGCCGACCTCAACCCCGGCCACTGGGACGCCGGCACCGCGCTGCGGGTCGTGGCCGGCGGCGACCTGGACCCGGACCGGCGGATCCGCGCGCTCTCCGGCGGCCAGCGCACCCGTGTCGCGCTCGCGCTCGCCCTCGGCAAGCGGCCCGAGCTGCTGCTCATGGACGAACCGATGGCCGACCTCGATCCGCTGGCCCGGCACGAGCTGACGGGCGTCCTGATGGGGGAGGCGGCCGCCCACGGCACCACCATCGTGATGTCCTCGCACGTGGTCGCCGAGCTGGAGGACTCCTGCGACCACCTGCTGCTGGTCGGCGGCGGCCGGATCCGGCTCTCCGGCCCGATCGACGACCTGCTGGCCGCCCACAGCCGGGTGGCCGTCCCCGCCGCGGCGGACCTCGCGCCGCACGAGGTCGTCGAGTCCCGCACCACCGGCCGCCAGCTCAGCGCGCTGATCCGCCCGGCCGGCCCGCTGCCCGGCGACTGGCGCACCGGCACGCCGTCCCTGGAGGAACTCGTCCTGTCCTACCTGCGCAACCCCACGGCCCCGGCCCTGGTTCCCGCGCCCGAGTCCACGGAGGCCGCCGTATGACCGCCGCCCTGACCACCCCGGCCGCCCCCGCCACCGGCCACACCGCCCGCGCCCCCCGCCAGTGGCGCTGGCTGGTCCGGCTGCACCGCCCGGCCCTGATCGGCGGCGGCGTGCTGGTCCTGCTGACCGCGGCGGCACTGCTGTGGCTCGGCGGGCCCCTCACCGACTCCTCGGCGGCGGCCTGGCAGACGTACAAAGCCTGCGAGTGGGGATCGGCCTGCCGTTACGACCAGGACGCGATCGTCCGCTTCAAGGCCGTCTACACCTGGACGACGGTCGCCGTGCTCGCCGTGCCGTTCCTGGTCGCCGCCTGGGCGGGCGGCGCGCTCGTCGGCCGTGAGACGGAGTCCGGCACGGTCCGCCTGGCCTGGACCCAGGGCGTCTCCCCGGCCCGTTGGCTGGCCTCCCGGCTGGCCCTCCCCGCCCTGCTCGCCGTCGCCGCGGCCGGTCTGCCGGCGGCGCTGCACCGCTGGGCGTGGACGGCGGCCGACGGCCGCGTCGACAACACCAAGTCCTGGCACGTCTCCGCCACCTTCCACGCGGGCGGCACCGTCCCCGTGGGCCTGGCGCTGGCCGGTCTCGCGGCGGGCGTCTTGGCCGGGCTGGTCCTGCGCCGCACCCTGTCCGCCCTGGTCACCGCCGTCGCCGCCCTCGGCGCGCTGTGGGCGGGCGTCCATGCGGCCCTGCCGTACCTGTGGCCGTCCGTGACCCGGCTCAGCGCCCTGCACGAGGGGCCGGCGGGGAGCGGCCTGCACGTCCGTGAGGGCGTGCTGACCGACGGCGGGGGCCGGGCCGCGGCCCCGTGCCTCAACAGCCGGCTCTCCGACTGCGGTGACACCCTGGCCGACCTGGGCGCGACCGCCTTCTACCGCGACTTCCACCCCGCCTCCCACTACTGGCCGCTCCAGCTGGTCGCCACCGGCGTCCTGCTCACCGTCGCCGCCCTGCTGGCGTACGCGGCCTTCCGGGTGGTGCGGCGCACCACCGGGACGGCGCGCGGCTGACGCGTCCGGCCACCGGAGGGGGCGTGCCCGCACGGGTACGCCCCCTCCGCCGTGTCCCGGCGGGCCACCACCCGCTGTCCCGGACGTCATGTCGCCGTAACCACGGGTTCAGACGGCCTTGCGACGCTCGGCCCATGCATCCCGCCGCGCCAGAGCCCTCACCCGGCAGGGTGAACGGGAGGCACGGGAGCGCCTCAGGGCCACCACCGCTCCCACCCGCGCTTTCCGACGCGCCCGTGACACCGTCCGCGCGGAAGAATGGGGTCATGAGCCAGCCCGACACCCAGGCACAGGTCCAGCACTCGCAGCCCTCCGTGGGCTCCATCGCCGCGCACCGGCCGCACACCGTGGCCGGAGTGGTCTCCGACCTGGAACCCGACATCGACGCCGACCTGGACGGCTACGAGGAGGCGCACACGGACGGCGTCGCCCCGCTGCCGCGAGGCCGTTTCCTCGACCGCGAGCGCAGTTGGCTGGCGTTCAACGAGCGTGTGCTCGAACTGGCCGAGGATCCCGAGACCCCGCTGCTGGAGCGGGCGAACTTCCTCGCGATCTTCGCCAGCAACCTGGACGAGTTCTTCATGGTCCGGGTGGCGGGACTCAAGCGCCGCATAGCCACCGGCGTGGCCACCCGTTCCGCCTCCGGCCTCCAGCCGCGCGAGGTGCTGGAGATGATCTGGGCCCGCTCCCGCGAGCTGATGGCCCGGCACGCCGCCTGCTACCACGAGGACGTCGCCCCCGCCCTCGCGGAGGAGGGCATCCACCTGGTCCGCTGGAACGAGCTCACGGAGAAGGAGCAGGCCCGCCTCTTCACCCTGTTCCGGCACCAGATCTTCCCCGTGCTCACCCCGCTCGCGGTGGACCCGGCGCACCCCTTCCCGTACATCTCCGGCCTGTCGCTGAACCTGGCCGTGGTGGTGCGCAACCCGGTCACCGGGCACAAGCACTTCGCCCGGGTGAAGGTGCCGCCGCTGCTGTCCCGCTTCCTGGAGCCCTCCCCGGGCCGCTACGTCCCCGTCGAGGACGTCATCGCCGCCCACCTGGAGGAGCTGTTCCCGGGCATGGAGGTGCTGGAGCACCACGCCTTCCGGCTCACCCGCAACGAGGACCTGGAGGTCGAGGAGGACGACACCGAGAACCTCCTTCAGGCTCTGGAGAAGGAGCTGATGCGGCGCCGCTTCGGGCCGCCGGTGCGCCTGGAGGTGGAGGAGTCCGTCGACCGCGAGGTCCTCGACCTCCTCGTGCGCGAGCTGAAGATCTCCGAGGCCGAGGTGTACCCGCTGCCCGGCCCGCTCGACCTGACCGGCCTGTTCCGCATCCACAGCCTGGACCGGCCGGAGCTGAAGTACCCGAAGTTCGTCGCCGGCACCCACCGCGACCTGGCCGAGGTGGAGTCGGCGTCCGCGCCGGACGTCTTCGCCGCCCTGCGCAGCCGGGACGTGCTGCTGCACCACCCGTACGACTCGTTCTCCACGTCGGTGCAGGCGTTCCTGGAGCAGGCGGCGGCCGACCCGGACGTGCTGGCCATCAAGCAGACCCTGTACCGGACCTCCGGCGACTCCCCGATAGTGGACGCCCTCATCGACGCCGCCGAGTCCGGCAAGCAGGTCCTCGTCCTGGTCGAGATCAAGGCCCGCTTCGACGAGCACGCCAACATCAAGTGGGCGCGCAAGCTGGAGGAGGCCGGCTGCCACGTCGTCTACGGCCTGGTCGGCCTGAAGACCCACTGCAAGCTGTCGCTGGTGGTCCGCCAGGAGGGCGAGACGCTACGGCGTTACAGCCACGTCGGCACCGGCAACTACCACCCGAAGACGGCCCGGCTGTACGAGGACCTGGGGCTGCTCACCGCGGACCCGCAGGTCGGGGCGGACCTCTCCGACCTGTTCAACCGCCTCTCCGGCTACTCGCGGCGCGAGACCTACCGGCGGCTGCTGGTCGCTCCCAAGTCCCTGCGGGACGGTCTGGTCTCACGGATCGACAAGGAGGCCCAGCACCACCGTGCCGGGCGGCCCGCGTACGTCCGCATCAAGGTCAACTCGATGGTCGACGAGGCCGTCATCGACGCCTGCTACCGGGCGTCCCAGGCGGGCGTTCCGGTCGACATCTGGGTGCGCGGCATCTGCGCGATCCGGCCGGGCGTGCCGGGGCTGTCGGAGAATGTGCGGGTACGGTCCGTCCTCGGCCGCTTCCTCGAGCACTCCCGCGTGTTCGCCTTCGGCAACGGCGGCGAGCCCGAGGTGTGGTTCGGCAGCGCCGACATGATGCACCGCAACCTCGACCGGCGGATCGAGGCACTGGTGCGGGTCACCGACCCGGCCCACCGGGCCGTCCTCAACCGGCTGCTGGAGACCGGCATGTCCGACACCACGGCGTCCTGGCACCTCGGCCCGGACGGCGAATGGACCCGGCACTCCACGGACGCGGACGGCCAGCCGCTGCGGAACATCCAGGAGACGCTCATTGACGCCCGGAGGCGCCGGCGTGGCACAGCAGCCCCATGACCCGACGGCCGGTCCGGTGCCGGCGGACGTCCTGGCCCGTCATCTGCGGGAGAGAGCGACCGAGTTCCTCCGCGCGCTGCGCCTCCACCGGGAGTCCGGTGCGGGCGCGGCGTCGGAGGACTCCGCCGAGGCGGCCCGCGCGCTGAGGCGCGCGGCCCGCCGCATCAGCGCCGGGCTGTACACCTTCCAGCCGGTCCTGGACCCCGTCTGGTCCCAGGCCCTGGGCCCCGAACTGGCCTGGGTCTCGGGGACCCTGTCCCTGGAGGACGCGTGCGCGAACCGCCTCGACCGTCTCCTCCAGGCCCTCCACCGCCTCTCGGGCCCCGCGGCCCCGGACCACCCGCCCGGCACCCGGCTCGCGTCCCGCGTCCCCGACGCGCCCGCGCCCGCGCCCGCCGACGGCGCCCCGCCCGGCGTGCCCCGCCCCGCCGCGGCCCGCCGCGCCACCACCGGCACCGTGATCGCCACCGTCCCGGCCCCGGACGGCCGCCGCGCCGCCGACCGGCGCACGGAGGAGACTCCCCCTCCTGCCGGCCCCCGCTCCTCCCGCCCCGCCGCCGACCGGGGCCCCCTCGCCTTAGGCGCCGCCAAGGCCGGGGCCCTGCTGGACCGGCAGCTCACGCTCGCGCGGACGCGGGCGCACTCGACCGCGTTGCGGGCGCTCGAGTCGGCCCGGTTCCACGCCGTGGCCGATCAGGTGGCCGTGCTGGCCAGCGAGGTACCGCTGACGCCGGCGGCCGAGGGCGCCGACCTGCGCCCGCTGGCGGACGCGGCGCGGGAGCGGCTCGCGGACGCCGTCGCCGCACTGCCCCTGCTCACCGCGGGCAGCCCGTACAACGCCGAGGCGCTGGCGCACGGCCTGTCCCCGGACTCCGCCCCGCACCCGCAGGACACCCCCTGGCACCAGGTGCGGCTCCTGCTCCGCCTGCACCGCTACGCCCGCGAGGCCCTGGACCCGGCCGCGGGCGACGACCCCCGGCTGCGCGCCGCCGGCGAGGCGCTGGACCGGCACCGTGACGCCGCCGAGGCCGCGGCCGCCGCCGCGCAGGCGGCCCGCACGCCGCGGATCGCCCCGGCCACGGCGTACGCGCTGGGCGTGCTCCACGCCGACCAGCGGCATGAGGTGGAGGCGGCGCGGTACGCGTTCCAGCGCGCCTGGCAGAAGCCGGCCGCCGGCGCGCCGTAGCCGTAGCCGTACGGAACCGAGGAGGCACCCGGTGCGTACCCCCCGACCCGCCCGGAGCGGCGCCCTCACCGTCGAGGCCGCCGGCTGCGTCCTGTGGCGCCGCTCGCCCGTCACCGGTGAGCTGGAGCTGTGCCTGGTCCACCGGCCCAGGTACGACGACTGGTCCTGGCCCAAGGGCAAGCTGAAGCACGGCGAGGACCCGCTCGCCGGCGCCCTGCGCGAGGTCGCCGAGGAGACCGGGCACACCGCCGTGCCGGCCGCCGAGCTGCCCAGCACCCGCTACCTCGCGCACGGCCGCCCGAAGCGGGTCCGCTACTGGGCGGCCGAGGCCGTCTCCGGCACGTTCACGCCCGGTGACGAGGTCGACCGGATCCTGTGGCTCCCTCCGGACGCCGCCCGCCGCCACCTCACCTCGCCGATGGACGCCGGCCTG
Organism: Streptomyces sp. NPDC096105; assembly: GCF_044763335.1. NCBI lineage: Bacteria > Bacillati > Actinomycetota > Actinomycetes > Kitasatosporales > Streptomycetaceae > Streptomyces > Streptomyces sp. NPDC096105. Next base: position 21,215 of record NZ_JBIWGC010000004.1, on the reverse strand, counting down.
GTGGACGCCCTCCTCGCCACCCTCCGCCCGGCCGGCTGAGAGCGCCCGCTCCACGGCCTCACCGCACCGTCCACAGGGGTTCACCCCTCGTTCATGTACGTCCATCGACCGCTTCACCTGTTCTGCCTAATTTCGGCCTTACGCGGTGCGGATCGCCCGGACACGAACCCTTACAGGACGAGGCGACCGCCTCACCCACACTTCGCACGCCGCCGAATTCAGGACGGCGGCCACTGGAAGGAACAAAAGTGAAGCTTCAGCGCATGAACCGGCGGGCCCTCGCTCTCGGTGCTCTCGCCGTCTCCGGCGCCCTGGCCCTCACGGCGTGCGGCTCCGACGACACCGGCAACAACGACGGCGGCGGCGCCTCGGCGACCGCGCAGGCCGGCAACATCGACTGCGGCGACGCCAAGGGCCAGCTCCAGGCGTCCGGCTCCTCCGCCCAGAAGAACGCGATCGACGCCTGGGTGAAGCAGTACACCGCGGCCTGCAAGGACGTGCAGATCAACTACAACCCGACGGGTTCGGGCGCCGGCATCACCGCGTTCACCCAGGGCCAGACCGCGTTCGCCGGCTCCGACTCCGCGCTGAAGCCCGAGGAGATCGAGGCGTCGAAGAAGGTCTGCACCGACGGCCAGGGCATCGACCTGCCCATGGTCGGCGGCCCGATCGCGGTCGGCTTCAACGTCCCCGGCGTGGACACCCTCGCCCTGGACGCCTCGACGCTCGCGAAGATCTTCGACAACAAGATCACCAAGTGGAACGACCCGGCGATCGCCAAGCTCAACCCCGACGCCGACCTCCCCGACCTGAAGATCCAGGCCTTCCACCGCTCCGACGAGTCCGGCACCACGGACAACTTCACCAAGTACCTGAAGGCCGCCGCGCCCAAGGACTGGGCGTACGAGCCGGGCAAGTCCTGGGAGGCCGAGGGCGGCCAGTCCGCGCAGGGCTCCTCCGGTGTCGCCCAGCAGGTGAAGCAGACCTCCGGCGCCATCTCGTACTTCGAGCTGTCCTACGCCTCGGACGGCATCAAGACCGTCGACATCAAGACCGAGGCCGCCGAGCCGGTCAAGGCGACCATCGAGAACGCCACCGCCGCCATCGGCGCCGCCAAGGTGGTCGGCACCGGCAAGGACCTCGCGCTGGAGCTCGACTACACCCCGTCCGCCGACGGCGCCTACCCGATCGTCCTGGTGACGTACGAGATCGTCTGCGACAAGGGCAACAAGGCCGACACCCTGCCCGCCACCAAGTCCTTCCTGAACTACATGGCCTCCGAGGAGGGTCAGGGCCAGCTGGCCGACGCCGGCTACGCCCCGATGCCGCAGGAGATCATCACCAAGGTCCGCGAGACCATCTCGAGCCTCAGCTGACCCGAGTGTGCGGCCCGGCCCCGGCCGGGCCGCACCGTCCGGTGCACCGCCAACAGGAGCCCTCCGGGCCGGACGGCTCCGACCGAGCCGCCCGGTCCGGCGGCTCCGCAGACCGGAGAACCCGATGGACATCACCACGCAGAAACCCGCCGCACCGCCGGCGCCCGCCCCGGCCGCGCCCGTGGACAGCGGCGCCGCGCGCGGCGTCACCCGCCCCGGCGACCGGATCTTCCTCGGGCTGTCCCGGGGGTCCGGCATCCTCGTCCTGGTCCTGATGGCCGCCATCGCGGCCTTCCTCACCTACCGCGCCTCGCTGGCCATCGCCAAGGACGAGGCCAACTTCTTCACCACCTTCGAGTGGAACCCCAGCGGCTCCCCGCCGGAGTTCGGCATCGCGGTCCTGGCCTTCGGCACCGTCGTGTCGTCGATCATCGCCATGGTCATCGCCGTGCCGATCGCCGTCGCGATCGCCCTGTTCATCACCCACTACGCCCCGCGCCGCCTCGGCGGCCCCATCGGCTACGTGATCGACCTGCTCGCCGCCGTCCCGTCCATCGTCTACGGCCTGTGGGGCGCCCTCGTCCTGGTGCCGCACATGGACGGCCTGTACGGCTGGCTCGACGACTACCTCGGCTGGACCGGGATCCTGGAGTGGAACGAGGGCGCCCCGCGCTCGCTGTTCACCGTCGGCATCCTGCTCGCGGTGATGATCCTGCCGATCATCACCAACGTCAGCCGTGAGGTGTTCCGCCAGGTCCCTCAGACGCACGAGGAGGCCGCCCTGGCCCTCGGCGCCACCCGCTGGGAGGTCATCCGCATGTCGGTGCTGCCGTTCGGCCGCTCCGGCGTGATCTCCGCGTCGATGCTGGGCCTCGGCCGTGCTCTCGGCGAGACCATGGCCGTCGCCATGGTGCTCTCCCCGAGCTTCACCATCAACGCCAGCCTGCTCGACCCGGGCGGCGGCACCTTCGCCCAGAACATCGCCAGCAAGTTCAACGAGGCCACCGAGATGGGCCGGGACGCGCTGATCGCCTCCGGTCTCGTGCTGTTCGTCATCACGCTGCTGGTCAACGGCGCGGCCCGGCTGATCATCGCCCGCCGCAAGGAGTACTCGGGGGCCAACGCATGAGCCACGCACCGCACGCCACCCTCCCGTCCGGCTCGCTGCGCGGGGCGACCCTGCCGAAGTGGTTCCCCTGGGCGGTCGCCGGCGCCTCCGCCGCGCTCGGCTACGGCATCAGCGCCGCGGCCGGGCTGCAGAGCGACATCCAGTGGGCGCTGATCGCGGCGCTGCTGTTCGTCGGCGGCTCGTACGCCGTCTCCGCCAAGGTCGAGGGGCGCCGGCAGGCCCGGGACCGCACCGCGACCAGCCTGGTGTGGGTGGCGTTCCTGCTGGCGGTCATCCCGCTCGCGTCGCTGACCTGGGACACCGTCAAGCGGGGCATCAAGGTCCTCGACGGCTACTTCCTCACCCACTCGATGGGCGTGGTCGCCGACACCGAGCCCGGCGGCGGCATCTACCACGCCCTGCTGGGCACCCTGGAGCAGGTCGGCCTCGCCACCGCGATCTCGGTGCCGGTCGGCGTGCTCACCGCGATCTACCTCGTCGAGTACGGCCGCGGCCGGCTCGCCAAGGCCGTGACCTTCTTCGTCGACGTCATGACGGGCATCCCGTCCATCGTCGCGGGCCTGTTCGTCCTCAGTCTGTGGATCCTGATCCTCGGCATGGGCTACTCGGGCTTCGCCGGCTCGATGGCGCTGTCCATCCTGATGATCCCGGTGGTCGTGCGCTCCACGGAGGAGATGCTCAAGCTCGTCCCGAACGAGCTGCGCGAGGCGTCCCTCGCCCTGGGCGTCCCCAAGTGGCGCACCATCCTCAAGGTGGTCCTGCCCACGTCCGTCGGCGGCATCACCACCGGCGTGATGCTCGCGATCGCCCGTATCACCGGTGAGACGGCCCCCGTGCTGCTCCTGGTCTGGGGCACGAACTTCATCAACGCCAACCCGTTCCAGGACCCGCAGGCCTCGCTGCCGATGTACATCTACCTGCAGTACACCAACGGCTCCGAGGCGGCGTACGACCGTGCCTGGGCGGCGGCCCTGACGCTCATCGCGTTCATCATGATCCTCAACCTGGTGGCCCGCGGCATAGCCCGCTGGAAGGCCCCGCAGACCGGTCGCTGACCGGCCCCCCCCACAGTCGTCGGCGACCCGAAAGAAGCAGTGATACCCATGGCCAAGCGCATCGACGTCAGCGGCCTCAACGCCTACTACGGTTCCTTCCTGGCCATCGAGGACATCTCGATGACCATCGAGCCCCGCTCCGTGACAGCCTTCATCGGCCCCTCCGGCTGCGGCAAGTCGACCTTCCTGCGCACCCTCAACCGCATGCACGAGGTGACCCCGGGCGGGCGGGTCGACGGCAAGGTCATGCTCGACGACGAGAACCTCTACGGCCCGGGCATCGACCCGGTGGCCGTGCGGCGCGAGGTCGGCATGGTCTTCCAGCGCCCGAACCCGTTCCCCACCATGTCGGTCTACGACAACGTGGCGGCGGGCCTGCGCCTGAACGGCAAGTACCGCAAGTCCCAGCTGGACGACATCGTCGAGAAGTCCCTGCGGGGCGCCAACCTGTGGAACGAGGTCAAGGACCGGCTGAACAAGCCCGGCTCGGGCCTCTCCGGCGGCCAGCAGCAGCGTCTGTGCATCGCGCGGGCCATCGCGGTCGAGCCGAACGTGCTGCTGATGGACGAGCCCTGCTCCGCCCTGGACCCGATCTCCACCCTGGCCATCGAGGACCTGATCGGGGAGCTGAAGGAGCGCTTCACGATCGTCATCGTGACGCACAACATGCAGCAGGCGGCGCGCGTCTCGGACCGCACGGCGTTCTTCAACCTGGCGGCGGTCGGCAAGCCCGGGAAGCTGATCGAGATCGACGAGACGGAGCGCATCTTCTCCAACCCGTCCGTGCAGGCCACCGAGGACTACATCTCCGGCCGCTTCGGCTGACCGGTCCCCTCGCGGTGCTGCATGGCGGTGCCACCGCGAGGTACGAAGGGCCCGCCCCCACTCGACGGGGGCGGGCCCTTCCGCATGCTTGCCGTACGGGGACCCCGGCGTGCCGCCGTACGCGGTCCTCGGCTACAGCGCGATCAGATGCACCAGTCCGAAACAGGCCGCGGCCACCAGGGCGGCGGCCGGCATGGTGATGAACCAGCCCAGGACGATGTTCTTCGCGACGCCCCAGCGCACGGCGTTGACCCGCTTGGTGGCGCCCACGCCCATGATCGCGGAGGTGATCACGTGGGTGGTGGAGATCGGCGCGTGGAAGATGAACGCCGAGCCGAACATGATCGAGGCGCCGGTGGTCTCGGCGGCGAAGCCCTGCGGCGGGTCCAGCTCGATGATCTTCCGGCCCAGGGTGCGCATGATGCGCCAGCCGCCCGCGTAGGTGCCGAGGGACAGCATCACGGCACAGGCGATCTTCACCCACACCGGGATCGGGTCGCCGTAGTCCTCGACGTCGGCGATGACCAGGGCCATCACCACGATGCCCATCGTCTTCTGGGCGTCCTGGAGTCCGTGGCCCAGGGCCATGCCGGCCGCGGACACCGTCTGGGCGATGCGGAAGCCGCGCTTGGCCTTGTGCGGGTTGGCCCGCCGGAAGATCCACATGATCGCGGTCATCACCAGGTAACCGGCGATCAGACCGACCACGGGCGACACGAACATCGGAATGACGATCTTGTCGACGACGCCGTGCCAGTAGACGGTCGTCCCGCCGGCCAGCGCGGCGCCCACCATGCCGCCGAACAGGGCGTGGGACGACGACGAGGGCAGACCGAAGTACCAGGTGATCAGGTTCCAGGTGATGGCGCCCACCAGCGCGGCGAAGAGGATCCCCATCCCCGTCGACCCCTCGGGCGTCTCGATCAGCCCCTCACTGACGGTCTTGGCCACCCCGGAGCCCATGAACGCACCGGCGAGGTTCATCACGGCCGCCATCGCGAGCGCCACCCGGGGCGTGAGCGCCCGGGTGGACACGGAGGTGGCGATCGCGTTGGCCGAGTCGTGGAAGCCGTTGGTGTAGGTGAAGAAGAGCGCGACCCCGATGGTCACGACCAGAGCGAAGGTGTCCATGAAGTGCTCAGGACTCCTTGACGGCGATGGTCTCCACCGTGTTCGCCACGTGCTCGAAGGCGTCGGCCGCCTCCTCCAGTACGTCCACGATCTGCTTGAGCTTCAGCACCTCGATCGCGTCGTACTTGCCGTTGAAGAGGTGGGCGAGCAGCTTGCGGTGGATCTGGTCGGCCTGGTTCTCCAGCCGGTTGACCTCGATCCAGTACTCGGTGAGGTTCTCCATGGTGCGCAGGTGCGGCATGGCCTCCGCGGTCAGCTCCGCCGCCCGCGCCAGGACCTCGATCTGCTGCTCGACGCCCTTGGGCAGCTCCTCGACGTTGTAGAGGACGACCAGGTCGACGGCCTCCTCCATGAAGTCCATGATGTCGTCGAGGGAGGACGCCAGGGCGTAGATGTCCTCGCGGTCGAACGGCGTGATGAACGAGGAGTTCAACTGGTGGAAGATCGCGTGCGTGGCATCGTCACCGGCGTGTTCCGCGGCCCGCATACGCTCTGCGATCTCGGCCCGGGCGGAGGGGTCCGCCCCGAGCAGTTCCATCAGGAGCTTCGAGCCCGTGACGATGTTGTCCGCGGACGCGGCGAACATGTCGTAGAAGCTCGTCTCCCTGGGGGTCAGACGAAAGCGCACGTGGGGTCCTCGGTATGCGTCGGTTTCGGTCAGGCTGATGCTAGGCACATCATCCGGCCACCAATAACGGCCGCCCCCCAGTGTCGCCCATCAGGCACAGTGATGAGTACGGGGGCGGCGGGTGCGTCCCACCGGAGAGCGGCCCTGGCGCGGACCGGCCGTCCCCGGACCGGCGACGTTCGGTAACATATACCCACCAGGGGTATATAGCGCCCATCAGGACACCAGGAGGACGCGATGACCACCACCGGAACCGGCGCGCACGCGCCCTCCTCCCCGGAGACGGCCGACGCCGCGGGGACGGCGCCCGCCGTGGACACGACGGATGTGACGGACGTTACGGACATCGTGACCGATCACGACCGCGGCATCCACGGCTACCACCACCAGAAGCAGGAGCACCTCAAGCGGCTGCGCCGCATCGAGGGCCAGATCCGCGGACTGCAGCGGATGGTCGACGAGGACGTCTACTGCATCGACATACTCACCCAGGTGTCCGCCTCCACGAAGGCGCTGCAGTCGTTCGCGCTGCAGTTGCTGGAGGAGCACCTGCGCCACTGCGTCGCGGACGCGGCCGTCAAGGGCGGCGACGAGATCGACGCGAAGGTCAAGGAAGCCACGCAGGCCATCGCCCGCATGCTGCGGACCTGACCCTCTCCCCGTGGCCGGGGCCTCAGGGCCCGGCGGTGTCCGTCCGCGCCTCGGCCACCCGCAGCACCTCGTCGATGCTCTCCAGGCTCAGCCGGTCCTCGGCGTTGGACGCGGCGATGATCAGCTCGCCGCACAGTTCGATCTCGGCGAGCGCCACGTGATCCTGGACCGGGACCGTCCCCCTCCCGAGCGGAGCCACGCGCCTCACCTCACTCTGTCGTCACCGCCTTCCTAGAGTAGGGAGCGCCCTACGCACCGCGCATGGCACGGAAGGGCTAGTTCGGCCCGGCCACTGTGGGCCCCGTGCCCCATCCGCGCGCACCGCTCACTCCTGCGTGATCCGCCCGGCGTAGATGTCCTCGTCGGCGGGGAGCCGCACGTCGGCCGGGGCGCCGAAGGCGTACAGCAAGGTGGTGGAGGCGACCGCGACGGGCTCCCGCCGCTCGCCGTTCACGAAGCTGAACCGGTGCCGGACCTTGCGGATCCGTCCCTCGTCGTCGAGGTACACGTCGAACGGCACCCGCGCGGTGGCGAACCCTTTCGCCGCCGCGTCCAGGAGGCCCCGGTTGACCACCGACGCCGCCCGCGCGGCCGCCTCCAGGTCGGCGGTGCCGCGGTAGTGCCGCACCCGGGCCCCCGCCACCTCGGTCCGCCCGACGAACGTCGCCGAGCGCGTGCCGCGCAGCACCTCGGCCGCGGTGAACGGATCGGTCGCCCCGCCGGTGACCAGGTTCCCGTCGGACAGCGTCGCGGTGTCCACCCGCACCCACTTGTCGGCGGGCACCCCGGCGCCCCGGTTCTTCATGTACAGCGCCCCGGGGGCGAGCAGTTCGGTGATCGGCCGGCCGTCGACGGCGCCCGCGGGGTCCTGCGGCAGCAGCACCTCCAGCCGCCCGAGCCGCTTGCGGTAGTCGTAGACCCCCTCGCCCCGGATGGTGACCCGGGTGCCGCCGGTGGCCATCTCCAGCGAGGTGCGCGTCCGGGAGCTGCCGGCCTCCACCAGCGCGTCGGCGGCGGTGCGCAGCACCTGCACCGGATCGCCGGCGGGCGGCCCCTGCGCCACGGCGTCGCTGCGCGCGCACCCGGCGGCCCCGAGCCCGAGACAGCAGACGACCCCGACCGCGGCCGTCACGCCGTGCGTCCGCCTGTGCTGTCGCCGTCGCGCCATCCCTGCCTACCCCTGCTCCGTCCGACACGGGCCGCTGTCAGTGGCGTTAACGACCGGTCAAGAGCCCCGTCACGCGGCCCGGCGGGCGTTACCGTGGGCCGCGTGCCGCATCAGGACGACGCGCCGGCCCCCCGGCCCCACCTCACGACCACCACCGAGCAGGGACCCTTCTGCATGGCCCGCTGCACCTGCGGATGGCGCGGCCCGGCCCGCAGAGCCAGGAGCCAGGCCCGCAAGGACGCCGAGAACCACACGGGGGAGTGACGCCACCCGGGCAAGGCGCCCAGAATGGCCCCCGCACGACCACGGCACCCGGAAGGAACGTCGCGGCCGCACGCCGGTCCGCCCCGGACCCGTGACAGGCCGCCCCCCGTCCGACGTCCGGAAGGCCGACCGTGAACCGCCGCACCTTCGTCGCCGGCACCGCCGCCGCGCTCACCACCGCGGCCACCGCCTCCGCCTGCACCTCCGCGGAGCCCCGGCCCGCACCCGCCCCCTCACGCACCCCGTCGTCCCCCGCCCCGCCGAGGACCCCGCGCCCCGCGACACCCGCCGACTGGACCACCCTGGCCGGGCACCTCGACGGCCGCCTGGTGCGCCCCGGCGACGCCGACTGGACCACGGCGCACCGCCTCTACAACACCCGCTTCGACACCCTGCGGCCCGCCGCCGTCGCCTACGTCCGGCACGCCGACGACATCCGCACCACCCTCACCCACGCCCGCGAGCACGCCGTCCCGCTCGCCGTGCGGGGCGGCGGCCACTCCTACGCGGGCTGGTCGTCCGGCGACGGCCGTCTGATCGTCGACGTGTCCGAACTCGGTCACGTCCGCGTCGACGGGGACACGGCCGTCGTCGGCGCCGGCGCCCGGCTGATCGACGTCTACCGCACCCTCGCCGCCCGCGGGCTCACCGTCCCCGGCGGCTCCTGCCCCACCGTCGGCATCTCCGGCCTCACCCTCGGCGGCGGCCACGGCGTGACCTCCCGCGCCTACGGCCTGACCTGTGACAGCCTCACCGGGGCCACCCTGGTCACCGCCGACGGCACGCGGCTCACCGCGTCCGACACCGAGAACCCCGGCCTGTTCTGGGCCCTGCGCGGCGCGGGGCACGCCCAGTTCGGGATCGTCACCGAGTTCCGCTTCCGCACCCACCCCGCCCCGCAGGGCGTCACCGGCCATCTGACCTGGCCGTGGGAGCGGGCGGCCGCCGTGGTCGCGGCCTGGCAGGACTGGGGACCGGACCAGCCCGACGAGATCTGGTCCGCCCTCCACCTGGACACCACCGGTGCCGACCCCTCCGTCTCCGTCACCGCCTTCTCCCTCGGCACCTACGGAGAGCTGCAGAACGCCGTCGACCGCCTCGCCGGCCGCATCGGCGTCTCCGCGAGCAGCGTCCTGCTGCGCCGGCGCTCCCACCAGGAGTCCATGGAGCTGTACGCGGGCTGCGCCTCGTTCGCCGGCGACGCGTGCCGGCTGCCCGGCGGGACGCCCGGCCGCAGCCCCGAGGGCGCGCTGACCCGCGAGACGTACGCGGCCCGCTCCGACTTCTACGACCGCCCCCTCGACGACGCCGGGATCGCCACCCTGCTCGACCGGATCCGGGCGGCCCGCGGCGGCTCGGCGAGCATCGCGCTCACCGCCCTCGGCGGCGCCGTCAACCGGGTCGCGCCCACCACGACGGCGTTCGTCCACCGCCGCTCCCGCGTGCTCGCCCAGTACCTCGCGTCCTGGGACCCCGGCGCCTCGGACGGCACCGCGATCCGCGCGTGGCTGACGGGCACTCACCGGGCCCTGCGCCCGCACGCGTCCGGCGCCGCCTACCAGAACTACCCGGACCCCGGCCTCGCCGACTGGCGCCGCGCCTACTACGGCGCCGCCGCCCCGCGCCTGTCCCGCCTGAAACGGCGCTACGACCCGGAGCGCGTCCTCACCCACCCGCAGGCCCTCTGAGCCGGTCCCGGACGCACCGGGGGCCCGTGACCGTCCGCCCCTCGGGGGACGGGGGTCACGGGCCCTCGCCGGGTCGTCGTCAGGCCGCCAGGTCCCGCTCCCCGGGGCCGGAGCCCGCGGCCCTGCCCCGGCTGCGCTCGGCCACCTTCCGCCGCCCGCCCTGCGGCCGGGCCGCGACCAGCCAGCCGGCCTTCGGCGACCGCTCCACCGCCCGCGCCAGCGGCGTCAGCATGGCCATCGCGAGCGGCGACAGCAGCAGCGCGACCGCCGTGCCCAGCGCCAGTCCGCCCACCACGTCCGTCGGGTAGTGCACGCCCATGTAGACGCGGATGAAACCGCCGATCAGCCCCAGCACCAGCGCGACCAGGCCGTAACGCCGGTTGGCCAGGAACAGCCCCACCGCCAGCGCCATGCAGAGCGTCGCGTGGTCGCTGACGAAGGAGTAGTCATCCTTGCCGTCGACGAGCACCTCGAGCCCTTCGTGATCGTTGAACGGCCGTGGCCGCTCGACGAATCCGCGGATCGGCACGTTCACCAGGACCGCGACGCCCGCCGCGAGCGGCGCCCACGCCAGCGCCGCCACCGACGGCGCCGCGTCGGGTCCGCCCCGCTTGCGCACGCCCCACCAGCACCAGAGCACCATGCCGATGAGACCGAAGAGCACGCCGTACTCACCGACGAACTCCATGACGTGGTCGAGCCACGGCGGGGCGGCCTTGGCCAGGCCGTTGATGTCGTAGAGCAGGTCGACGTCGGGGTTCGACCCGGATTCGGCGAGTCCAGCCATGGTGCTGCGGCCCCTTCGTCATGTCGTCCGGCGCGCGGACGCGCGCCGGGTCTGCCACCCCCGTGGTCCGTAGATCCGCTCGTCCGCTCGGCTACGACAACAGGAACGCACGGTTCCCGCTTCCACGTTCCACCCTCCACCGAAAGATCACGCAGACGTTATCGAAGAGAGATACGTCTTCGCAGCTCACGGGGGGCGTTTGTCGTTTCGCTCACACCGTCATGGGGAGCGCTTTCGCGCCATCTTCCGTGACGCGGGTGGCACCAAAGTAGTCAGGAGTGTCGATCGGGTCGAATCGGATCACCGCGCCGGGGCGCGGCGCGTCGATCATGTAACCCCCGCCGACGTAGATGCCCACATGCCGGATGGCCCGTGAATCGGTGAGATCGTCGGAGAAGAACACCAGATCGCCCGGCAGCAGTTCGTCCCGGTCCGGATGCGGCCCCGCGTTGTACTGGTCGTTCGCCACCCGCGGCAGCGTGATCCCCACACTCTCGTACGCGGCCTTCGTCAGACCCGAGCAGTCGAAGCGTCCGCCCTGGTCGGCGGTGCCGTTGCCGCCCCAGAGATACGGCGTGCCGAGCTTCTTCTGCGCGAACGCGATCGCCCCCGCGGCCTGCCGCGACGGATCCACCCGCCCCACCGGCGCGGCGAACGACTTCTCCAGCTCCCGGATGCGCTTGACGTAGTTCTGCGTCTCCTCGTACGGCGGCACGCCCCCGTACTTGATGACCGCGTACGCCCCCGCGTTGTACGAGGCCAGCATGTTGGCGGTCGGATCCCCGCCGACGTCCTTCACGTAGGACGCCAGCGCGCAGTCGTAGGTCGCCGCGGACGGGATCGCGTCCGCCGGGTCCCACACGTCACGGTCGCCGTCCCCGTCGCCGTCGATCCCGTGCGCGGCCCAGGTGCCGGGGATGAACTGCGCGATGCCCTGCGCCGCCGCGTGGCTCTGCGCCCGCGGGTTGAACCCGCTCTCCTGGTAGAGCTGCGCGGCGAGCAGCGCCGGGTTGATGGCGGGACAGAGATTTCCCCACCGGGCGATGAGCTGCTGATAGGCCGCCGGCACGCTCCCCTTGGCGAGGGTCTTGGCGGCGCCGCCGCCCACCCCGTTCACCAGGTTCCCGGCGACGACGTACACCCCGACGACGAGCAGCATCACGAAGGCGAGCGCGGAGCCGACGGCGAGAGTCGCACCGACCCAGACCTTACGCACCGTCAACCACTCCTCGCAGTCCGGCAGTCCACCGCCGACCGACAGTGTAGAGGCGGGACCGCCGAACGGAAGTGATCAGATACGACGACATGCACGGTCCACGCCACCGGAGTGAGCCGCGCTTCATTGCCCGGCGTTACCCAGCGTGATACACAGAGTGACGATACGACTCTTCACCCGTCGGAGCGCGCCCCTCCCGGAGTCCGGCGCGCGCCGGTGGCAAGCTATTCCTACGAAACCCGCCAAGAGATGACGCCAAGTCGACATACGACAGCGGCATCGTCGGCGACAATGAGGTCTGACCTCTGCACCCCCGCAGAGGAATCGGAACTACCCATACAGGGGCGGTGACTTACATGCTCTTCGCGGCCGACGAGGGAGACATCAACACCATTATCGGCGGAATCGCTCCGGATTGGGGCCCCTTCGGGGGTCTGGGCAACGAGGCGAAGGTGATGATCGAGGTGGTCATGGCGGTCGCCATCCTCATCTGTCTCGGCATCGCCATCTGGGGGGCGGCCAAACAGCGCATCGGCGCCACCGCGCTGCGGGACACGTTCTCCGCCGAACAGGGCAAGGGCCTCATCATCGCGGGTCTCACGGGCGTCTTCATCATCGGGTCGCTCGGCACCCTGTTCACCATCGTGTACGGCATGGCCGTCTGACCCCGCACCATCGGTCCCGACCGGGCACGCCCGGCATCCCCTCCATCCCACCCGCCCGTCGTGCCCACCGGCTGAGGTTGCGTTTCCCTGATGTCCAGTCACCACACCACGCCCGAGCGGCGGCCGGTACGGCTACCGTCGTACGTGGAGTACACGGAGTACGCGGAGTACGAAGTGTTCCCGCACGACGCTGAGGGGGCGTACGCGGCATGAGTCTCGGAGACGACACGGGCCAGACCCGCACCCGCCTGCCCGAAGGGAGCGGCGACCCGTACGGAGGCGCGCGCAGACACGGCCGGTCGTCGTCGCGCAGCCTGGTCACGGTCGTCGGCGTGGTGGTCCTCCTCATCGCGGCGATCGCCTTCGCGAACCGCGGAGGCGGGGATTCCGACGCGGAGGAGGGCAGCGACTCGCCCAAGGCGGCGGCGACGGCGCCCTCGGGCGAGAAGCCGGTCTCCACGAAGGCGGCCGGCATCCCGACGGGCTTCACCCACGACCGCCGGGGGGCGGAGAGCGCGGCGGCCAATTACGCGGTGGTTCTGGGGTCGGACGGCATGTTCAAGAAGGACAGTCGGCACACCATCGTCGGGACCATTTACACCTCCGACGCGGCCGACACACTCCGCCCGGCGATGGATCAGGCCTACTCCGCGGACTTCCTGAGCAAGTTGGGTCTCGATGCGAACGGCAACCCCCCGCAGGGCAACACCTTCGTCTCGCGCACCATCCCGGTCGGCACCAAGGTCGAGCAGTACAACAACAACAGCGCCCGCGTGGCGGTCTGGTACATGGGCCTGATCGGCATGTCGGGAGAGAAGTCGACCGACCCGGTGACCACAACCTGGAAGACCTGGACCTTCGAACTCCAGTGGACCGACGGGGACTGGAAGATTTCCGCCGACACCCAGAAGGACGGCCCGGCTCCGGTCCCCGGGGACGACAAGGCCGCCAGCTCTGAAGAGATCAGCAAGGCTGTCGAGGAGTACGGAGGGTTCACATATGCCCGGTAGCCCGCGTCACGTACTCAAGCTCGCTGCGGTGGCCGCCGCTGTACCAGTGGCCGCGATCGGGCTGGCCGGTCGCGCCGTCGCGGCGCCCACTCCCGCGCCGAGCGACGACCCCTGCGACCTTCTCATCGGCCCTGCGAAGCAGTACTGCGAGCGGGACGAGGGCGGCGGCTCCTCCGGAGGAGGAGACCCCGCCCCCCTCAACGACCCCACCTCCGCCCTCGACCCCCTCGCCTCCCTCGCCCGCGGCTGCGCCGACGCCGCGGCCTGGACGGTCAAGCAGCTCAGCGCCGCCGTCGAGGACACCGCGAAGGTGGACTTCACCAACGACACCTTCCTCCAGCAGTACGCCGTCGTCTTCGCCGCGTCGACGATCCTCACGCTCCTCCTCTGGCTGCTGGCGGTCGCCAAGCGGGCCGTCCGCGGCGTGCCGCTCACCACCGCCCTGTCCGAGGCGATCGGCTTCCTCTGGCTGACCGTCCTCGCCTCCGCCTTCACGCCGCTGATCCTCTACACCGTCGTCTCCGCGACCGACGGCGTCACCGACGTGCTGGCGAAGGCGACCGGCGACCAGACGGACGCGTTCTTCGGGACGTTCTCCGCCGCTCTGGAGAAGGGCAACGACATCGGCGGCGGCCCGATCATGCTGATCGTCGTCTCCCTGGTCTCCATCCTCGCCGCCGGCATCCTCTGGCTGGAGCTGGTCATCCGCGCCGCCCTGCTCTACGTCGGCGCCCTCCTCGGCACCGTCGTCTACGCGGGCCTGGTCGACAAGAACCTGTGGGGCCACGTCCGCCGCTGGGCGGGCATCATGATCGCCGTGATCATGGTGAAGCCGGTCATCGTCATCGTGCTCGGCCTGGCCGGCGCGCTCTCCGCCGACGACGGCCCGGACGCCTTCTCCGCCGTGGTCTCCGGCCTGGCGATCATCCTGCTCGCCATCTTCGCCTCAGCGATGATCTACCGCTTCGTCCCCGGCTTCGGCGACGAGATCGCCGGCTCCCGCAACAACCGCCTCATGCAGGGCGCCGAGGGCAAGGCCGCCGCCGTCATCAGCTCCCCGGCCACCCTGGTCGCGCAGGGCATCAAGACCCACAGCACCCGTACCGACAACCACGGCGGCGGCGGTGGCCAGTCCTCCGCGCCCCGCCCGTCCAACCCCGCCTCCGGGGGAGTCGCCGCACACAGCTCCCGCTCGTCCGGCGGCGGCGGATCCGTCCCCTCCGCCGCGCCCCCGCCCCGGACGGGCAGCCCGGTGAACACCCCGCACGCCAGCACCCGCAACAGCAGTACCAACCGCACGGGAGGTGAAGGGCGTTGACGACCGAGTCCCACCTGTCCCCCACGGTCACGCCCCGCCGTACGTATCTGATCGGCCGCGCCCGGCCGAACGCGATCGTCGGCCGCAATCGCGAGACCGGTGAGATCGCGCTCATCGTCGTCGGCGCGTTCCTCGGCATGATGTGCGGGCTCCTCGTCCCCGTCCTGTCCGTGCGGATCGTGCTGCTGGTGGGCCTGCCGATGCTCGCCCTGGCCGCCGTGTACGTGCCGTACAAGCACCGCACGTTCTACAAGTGGTTCGAGATCAACCGCAGCTACAAGCGCACCCTGCGCCGCGGCGCCGCCTACCGGTCCGGGGTCGTCGAGGCCGGCACCCGGCTCGACGGCCGCGAGGTGGAGGTCGGGCCGCCGCCCGGCATCGGCAGGATCACCTGGCTCTCCGCGCCGTTCGGCCCCGACGAGATCGCCGTCCTGCTGCACGCGGACCGCAAGACCGTCACCGCCGCCATCGAGATCGAGGGCCCCGGCGTCGGCCTGCGCGACTCCGAGGACCAGGAGGCCCTCGTCGACCGCTTCGGCACGCTGCTCAAGCACGTGGCGAACGGCGACGGCTTCGTCACCCGCCTCCAGATGCTCGCCCGCACCCTCCCCGCCGACCCCGACGCGCACGCCAAGGACGTCACCGTGCGCGGCGACGACAGGGCGCCCGCCTGGCTGCAGCAGTCGTACGACCAGCTGCAGTCGATGGTGTCGACCAGCAGCGAGCAGCACCGCGCGTACCTGGTCGCCTGCATGCACTACAACCGCGAACTGGCCGCCGAGGCCGCGGCCATGGCCCGCGCCATGCGCGGCCAGGGCGGCGGCCGGGTCGACCGGGACGCGGGGCTCGCCGTCGTCATGGCCCGTGAGCTGACCGACATCTGCTCCCGGCTCCAGGAGGCCGACATCCGCGTACGCCAGCCGCTCGGCCAGAGCAGGCTGTCCTCGCTGATCCACTCCATGTACGACCCGGACCACCCGATCGACCACATCCAGGCGATGTCCCAGCGCAACGCCTGGCCGGCCGAGCTGGACGCCACCGAGCCCACGTACCTCCAGGCCAAGACCCGCGAGTCCGCCACCCGCGCCCCCTGGTGCCACGCCACGGCCTGGGTGAAAGAGTGGCCGATGACCCCGGTCGGCGTGAACTTCCTCGCGCCGCTGCTCGTCCACACCCCGGACGTGATCCGCACGGTCGCCGTCACGATGGACCTCGAACCCACCGAGGTCGCCATCGAGCGCATGCTGACCGAGAAGACCAACGACGCGGCGGAGGCGTCCCGCGCCGCCAAGATGAACCGCACCGTCGACCCCCGCGACATCGCCGCGCACAGCCGCCTCGACCAGCGCGGCGAGGACCTCGCCAGCGGCGCCGCGGGCGTCAACCTGGTCGGCTACATCACCGTCTCCTCCCGCACGCCCGAAGCCCTGGCCCGCGACAAGCGGACGATACGGGCCTCGGCCGGAAAGTCGTACCTGAAGCTGGAGTGGTGCGACCGCGAGCACCACCGCGCGTTCGTGAACACTCTCCCGTTCGCCACCGGCATTCGTAGGTAGGGGCTGAGCTGAAGATGCGGGATCCGCTGTCCGTCGTCACCGACGCCTTCACGTCCTTCCTGTTCGGGAAGGTCGAGACGACCCGGCTGCCGGTGCGCACGTCCACCGGCCAGGCGCAGGCGGTGTACCTGCCGACCGCCGCGCCCGGCCTCGGCGACTCCGGCGTCATCATCGGCCGCGAGGTCTACTCCGGGAAGGGCTACATCTACGACCCCTTCCAGCTCTACGGCCAGCAGCTCCCGGCCCCCCACTGGCTGGTCCTCGGCGAGTCCGGCAACGGCAAGTCGGCGCTGGAGAAGACGTACGTGCTGCGCCAGCTCCGCTTCCGCGACCGCCAGGTGGTCGTGCTGGACGCGCAGGGCGAGGACGGCGTCGGCGAGTGGAACCTCATCGCGCAGGAGCTGGGCATCACGCCCATCCGCCTGGACCCGATGGCCGCCCTGAACCACGGCATCCGGCTCAACCCGCTCGACCCGTCCATCACCACGACGGGCCAGCTGGCACTGCTGCGCACCATCATCGAGGTCGCCATGGGGCACGGCCTCGACGAGCGCTCCGGCTTCGCCCTGAAGGTCGCGCACGCCTACGTCAACGAGACCATCGTGGAGCGCCAGCCGGTCCTGTCCGACATCGTCGAGCAGCTCCGCCACCCGGAACCGGAGTCGGCGGAGGCGATGAACGTCGCCATAGACGACGTCCGGGCGTGGGGCCTGGACGTCGCCCTGGTCCTCGACCGCCTGGTCGACGGTGACCTGCGCGGCATGTTCGACGGCCCGACGACCGTCGGCATCGACCTGGACGCCCCGCTCATCGTCTTCGACCTGTCCCACATCGACCGCAACTCCATCGCCATGCCGATCCTCATGGCGATCGTCGGCGTGTGGCTGGAGCACACCTGGATCCGCCCCGACCGGAAGAAGCGCATCTTCCTGGTCGAAGAGGCCTGGCACATCATCAACAGCCCCTTCGTGGCCCAGCTGTTCCAGCGGCTGCTGAAGTTCGGCCGCCGCCTCGGCCTGTCCTTCGTCGCGGTCGTCCACCACCTGTCCGACGTGGTGGACGGAGCGGCGGCGAAGGAGGCCGCGGCGATCCTGAAGATGGCCTCGACCCGCACCATCTACGCCCAGAAGGCGGACGAGGCGCGGGCCACGGGCCGGGTACTGGGCCTGCCGAGGTGGGCCGTGGAGATCATCCCGACGCTCACCCCGGGCATCGCGGTCTGGGACGTCAACGGCAACGTCCAGGTGGTCAAACACCTGGTCACCGAGACGGAACGCCCCCTGGTCTTCACCGACCGCGCGATGACCGAGTCGTCCGCCGACCTCCTCGCCGACGACGCCCTGCGCGCCGCCGAGCTGGAGGCGGAGGAGCGGGCGGCGGCCTTCGTGGAGCAGCACGTCGGGGACTCCGAGTCGACGGTGGCGTAAGAGCGGCAGGAGGGGGACGCGTGAGACCGGACGAGCAGCGCGGGCGCAGTGGCGGCCAGGGCGGCGGCATCCCGGACGGACTGCTGGTCGGCGTCCTCGCGTTCCTCCTCGGCATGACGGCGATGGTGTGGACGGCCACCGGCCTCGCGGGCCTCTTCTCCCACGGCCACTGGCCGTCCGGCCTCTCCTTCACCCGCACTCCGCCGGCCCTGCGCCACCTGGTCGCCGAACCGCGCGACCTCCCCGGCGCCTGGCCCGACGCCCCGCCCGGGGACCTCTCCGGCCCCGGCCTCTTCTGGGGCCTGCTCATCGGCCAGCTGATGGTCCTGGTGGTCCTCACCGTGTTCGTCCTGGGCACGGTGGCCCGCTGGCGGGCGGTACGGGCCCGCCGCCGCACGGAGGGACGGATCACGGAGGCGCCCCCTCCGCCCGAACCGACGCCGCAGCCGGTCCGGAAGCCGGCACCGGCACCCGAGCCCAGGCCCGAGCCGTCACCGGTGCCGGTGCACGAGGTTCCCGCCCCCAGGCACCCCGAGCCCGTCCCCGCCCCGTCCCCTCAGCCCTCCGAGCGGGCGACCGCCCCCGGCCTCCACTACGGCCCCCCGGCCGCCCGCCACACCACCGCCGCCCAGGCCGTACGCGACGCCGAGGGCCCCGCCCTCGTCCTCACGTCCAACCCGACCCTCTGGTACGACACCAAGGACGCCCGCACCAAGCTCGGCCCCGCCCACCTCTACGACCCGACGCACCTCTGCGACACTCCGGCCCGCCTCCACTGGTCGCCCACCGCCGGCTGCGAGGACAGGGACACCGCGACCGCCCGCGCCGCCGCGCTCCTCGCCCCCGTCCGCCCCGCCTCCCGGCTCGACCAGGCGGTCGGCGACACCGCCGAACTGCTGCTCCGCAGCTACCTGCACGCGGCCGCCGTCGACGGCCGCACCGTCCGCCACGTCCACCGCTGGGCCCAGGGCCTCCAGGTCCAGGACGCCGTACGGGTCCTGCGCACCCACCCCAAGGCGGCCTCCGGCTCCGCGGGCGAACTCGAGGCGGCGCTCACCGCGCACCCCGAACGCCGGGACATGGCCCAGCAGCTGACGGCACGTGCGCTGGCGGCCCTCTCCACGGTCAACGTCCGGGAAGCCTGCACTCCGCACCGAAGTGATGCCCTCGCCTTGGATTCCTTCATCCACGAAGGGGGAACGCTTTACGTCGTGGGGGAATCCATCGAGGATCCCCGCACCGGTCCGGGCGCCATGCCTCTGCTCACGGCGCTCGTCTCGCACGTGGTCGAGCACGGCCGGCGCATGGCCGAACGGTCATCCTCCGGTCGGCTCGACCCACCACTCACCCTCGTCCTCGACGACGTGGCAGCGGTGGCCCCCCTCCCCCAGCTCCCGGAGCTCCTCGCCGCCGGCCCCGAGCGCGGCATGCCCACGGTGGCCCTCCTCCGCTCCCGCGAACAGGCCCGCGCCCGCTGGCCGCACGCCGACCTACCGGTCTGACTCCTCGTCCGGCCGCTCCACGGCCAGCTCCAGTTCCCGCTCACCCGCGTCGGGGCCCAGTGCCGTGGTCACCCCGGTCTCGGCGAACCCGGCCCTGCGGTAGGCCCGGAGCGCACGCGCGTTGTCCTCGTGCACGAGCAGCCGCACCCACTCGGCACCCTGCGCCCACGCCCACTCGAGACCGGCGTCGAAGAGCACCTCGGTGAGTCCGATCCCCCGGTGCCCCGGCTGCACGTACACCGCCACCAGATGCCCCTGGAGCCGCTCGACGGGCAGCCCGGCCCAGTCCGTGGCCCCCGGCTCCTCCATCAGCACGGTCAGCGTCCCGACCCACTCCCCGTCCGGCCCCTCGGCGATGATCTGCTGCGCCCCGGTGGCGCCTTCGGCGCTGCGCTCCGCCCGGTCCCGCCAGAAGGAGTCGGGCCGGGCCGCGGCGGACTCGTAGGCCTCCATGAAGGCGATGGGCGCCACGGGATCCCGCAACGCCTCCAGCCGCAAGGCCTTGGCCCGGGGCCACTCGTCGACGCGCAGGGAACGGACCTTGTAGCTCATGCGGCCACGGTAGTACCGGGGTACCACGGCCTCCCAAGGAATAAGGCCGCCGTCCGACGCCCGCCGCCCCCGCGGCGACGAGCATCGACCCATGATCACGGCGCAGCACCTGAGGAAGCGCTACGGCGGCAGGAACGGCAAGACGGCCGTCAGCGACCTCTCCTTCACCGTCCGCCCCGGCACCGTGACCGGCTTCCTCGGCCCGAACGGCGCCGGCAAGTCCACCACCATGCGGATGATCCTCGGCCTGGACGCCCCGACCTCGGGCCTGGTCACCGTCGGCGGCCGCGCCTACGCCGCCCACCCCGCGCCCCTCACCGAGGTCGGCGCCCTGCTCGAGGCCCGCTCCGCCCACCCGGGCCGCACCGCCCGCCACCACCTGCGCGCCCTCGCCCTCACCCACGGCATCCCGAAAAGCCGCGTCATGGAGGTCCTGGACCTCACCGGCCTCACCGAGGCGGCGGACCGCCGGGTCAAGGGATTCTCCCTCGGCATGAGCCAACGCCTCGGCATCGCCGCCACGTCGCTCGGCGACCCGGCCACCCTCGTCCTCGACGAACCGGTCAACGGCCTCGACCCCGAGGGCGTCCGGTGGATCCGCACCCTCCTCACGTCCCTGGCCGCCGAGGGCCGCACGGTCCTGGTCTCCTCCCACCTGATGAGCGAGATGGCCCTCACCGCCGACCATCTGATCGTCATCGGCCGAGACCGCCTCCTGGCGGACACCACGGTCGCCGGCTTCGTCCGGGACTCCGGGGCGGCCTCGGTCCGCGTGGTCACACCCGAGCCGGAAACCCTATCGAGGCCACCCGCCGCATCACCGCCTCCGGCGACCGCACGCGCGTCCTCATCCTCACCACGTTCGACCTGGACGAGTACGCCTACGCCGGACTCCGCGCCGGAGCCTCCGGTTTCCTCGTCAAGGACGCCCAGCCGGAGGACCTCCTCTCCGGCATACGCGCGGTCGCTTCCGGAGACGCCGTCGTGGCCCCCAGCCTCACCCGCCGCCTCGCCGAATCCACGGTGAAGACCCACGTGGGCCGCGTCCTCGCGAAAACGGGCTCGCGGGACCGGGTCCAGGCGGTGATCTGCGCGTACGAGACGGGATTGGTACAGCCCTAAAAACGCAGAGAGCCCCCGTGCCGAATGGCACGGGGGCTCTCCCTATCAAGAATTGTTCGGCGGCGTCCTACTCTCCCACAGGGTCCCCCCTGCAGTACCATCGGCGCTGTAAGGCTTAGCTTCCGGGTTCGGAATGTAACCGGGC